>JABJKO010000188.1 GCA_018660305.1 Rhodospirillaceae bacterium | reverse complement strand
CCAGACATCGGTGGAGGAATTATCCGGTCTTTGCGGATTGATATGGACGAACGGTGCCGCCCCGTCGGAGACCACCAGCGCCTTGCCACCAGCGTCATGGCCGGTCACCACCCGTCTTACATGGCCTTGCATAAGTGCCCTCCCAAATTGTGCCCCGGGTATTGTGCCTCGGGTCTTTCGTGGCATCGCCGTCCTCATTCTATAATGAAACCGGCTGGGGAGGGGTCCCCAATTCCGTGGACATCACGCTCTATCCAAAAGGAAGAGGCGATTTAGGAACCCTCGAAGACATAATCGAGCTGGTCTCGTACTTTTAGCTCGATCAAGACGTTCTCTTCCTCAGACTCCCCGCACAACAGGGAACGGTGGGTAATCCCCTTGGGGATCAATATCATTTCGCCGGCATGCAGGGTGACCGTTCCCAACTCGGTTTCCCATCGCAGGGCCCCACGAAAACAAATTATGATTTCATGGTTATCGACGTTGCGGTGCCAAAATCCCATGTCCTCCTTGCTGCGCTTCGAGACATCCAGCTTTAGCGCATCACTATCAAACAGACGAAGCGGAGCACCGTCGGCCTTGTTGTAGTTTTCGGGCCGGAATTTCGGATCCAGGAGATTGAGAAGGGTCAGCGCATCTCCTGGAGCGGACGCTACCTTGATTGGCTCAAGGGGAGAAACGTCCCGTTCGAGGGTTACGTTTTGACCGTTGATCGTAACAACCTCACGATAGGGACCGTCCAGGCCCGTCGATTTTGGATTTTGATCGGACATCGGCTCTTCACACACTCCATTCTGCAACAAGAATTACCCGTGACGGCCTATTTTGACGTATCGGGCGAGAAGCGCGGTTGACCTGCATCAAGCGCTGTAAAATTTCTCGCCGAACGTCGGTTTATCCACCATTCTTTCGGGGCTAGACTCGACAACGGTAACCAATCTCCAACAAATTTCCGGGGGGCGTCTTCATGAATATCGAGCTCAGCATTGGCATGCCGTCCAACCCGCGCACCTGGGCGCTGCTCGACGGACAGGTGGCGCCGCAGGGTATCGATCTGGTGCCCAGCATCATTCACCCGTCGGAGCTGTTCTGGCGTCAGCTCCGGTTCGGCGATTTCGATGTATCGGAGATGTCGTTCTCATCCTTCATTATCTCGATTTCCAAAGGAGACGACCGCTGGGTCGGGCTACCCATCTTCACCACGCGGCGGTTCTTCCATACGGGCATGTTGGTGCGGCGCGATTCCGGCATCGAAAACCCGGCGGACCTGAGAGGACGTCCGGTGGGCGTGCCGGAATACCAGCAGACCGCGGCGCTGTGGAACCGGGGAATCCTGCAGCATGAATTCGGTGTCTCCCCCACCGAGATGGAGTTCTGGATGGAGCGCGTGCCCGATCATTCCCATGGCGGCGCCACCGGCTTCACCCCGCCGCCCGGCGTCACCATCAACCAGATCCCGCCGGAAAAAAGCATCGGCTCCATGATGCTGTCCGGCGAACTGGATGCGGCGCTCCATTACGTGCTCGACGATAATCTGGTGGACCGCAGCACCGTCGATCTGGCCAACCACCCGGATATCAAGCCGCTGTTTCCCGACCCCATCGCCGAGGGCGCGCGCTATTTCGCCAAGACCGGCATCTACCCCATCAATCACTGCATGGCCATGAAACGCTCGGTGGCGGAAAAGCACCAATGGGCCATCCTCAATCTGCTCAAGGCGTTCGATTCCGCCAACGCCGTCGCCGAAAAACGCCGCCTGGAGCATGTGGATTATCATTTGCGCAGCGGATTGTTGTCGCAGGAAGCGGCGAATGCGCTTAAAACCCCCATCGTGCGCCACGGCATCAAGGCCAACCGCGCCGTACTGGAAACCGCCGCGCAATATTCCCACGAGCAAGGCCTCACCGACCGCCTCGTCACCCTCGACGAGGTGTTCGCGCCGAGCACCATGGATCAGTGAAAACCTAGCTTTCGTTGTCGTCCGGTGTCCGCCACTTCTTTTCGGTCAGGGCGACGATGACGCCGCGCAAGGTGCGGACTTCCTGGTCGGACATCTGGATACGGTTGAAGGTATTGCGGATGTTGCGGATCATGCGGGCGCGCTTTTCCTTGACCCGCAGGAATCCCGCCTTGTCCAGCTCATCTTCAAGATGTTCGTAAAACGCGATCACGTCGCCCTGCTTGGCGGGTACCGCGCCCCACCCCTTACGATGGATGGCATCGGGCACCTCCGCCCCGCCCGCCAGCCGCCATTCATAGCCCAGCAGCAGCACCGACTGGGCGAGATTGATAGAGGAGAAGGCCGGATTTGTCGGCACCGTCACCAGTGTGTCCACCAGCGCCAGATCGTCATTGTCGAGCCCGTGCTGCTCCCGCCCGAACAGAAGCCCGCAGCGCTGATCCGCACCGGTAACGGCGCGTGCGGTCGCGGCCCAGTCGCGGGGCGACTGGACATCCTTGGTCATGTCCCGCAGGCGCGCCGTGGTTGCCGCCACCCTATGCAGATCGGCCACAGCCTGTTCAGTGCTGTCGAAAATCTTAGCGTCACTGAGGACCGTATGCGCGCCCGATGAGGCATTGATGGCCTTGGCGTTGGGCCAGCTATCGCGGGGCCTGACAAGCCGCATCTCGGTCAGGCCGAAATTTAGCATGGCCCGCGCCGCCATGCCGATATTCTCGCCCATCTGAGGCTCAACAAGAATGACCACCGGACCACCCCGATCGGTCCGTTCTTCTGCTTCTCGCTTGCTGGGTTTGGGGTCAGCCATGAATTTACGAGAACGATGGCCGCGCCGACGCGGGTTCGGTGATGGGGAAAGACCCACCTCCCCTGGCCCCTCCCCCCTGAAGGGCGGAGGGGGACGATGCCGCAAAATCTAAGCTAACTCCCTCTCCGCCCCATTGGGGGGGAGAGGGTTGGGGTGAGGTGGGGGTTGCCGCCGCCGAACCGGCACAGGCCCAAGCGACGCGAGTAGACCGACAAATCATTTTGCTTCCGCGCCGTCGCGGTAGAGCTTGTAGGTGATGGCGTCATGGAGCGCGTTGTACGACGCGTCTATGACGTTGGCTGACACGCCCACCGTCGACCAGCGATGGCCGTCTGAATCGGTGCTTTCGATCATCACCCGCGTCACCGCCTCGGTGCCGGCGCCCGGCGTCAGGATGCGTACTTTATAGTCGGCAAGCCGCATGTCATCCAGTTGCGGATAGATCGTGGTCAGCGCCTTGCGCAAGGCGTTGTCCAACGCGTTGACCGGGCCCTTGCCTTCGGCGACGGTCATGAAATGCTCACCGCCCACATCTATCTTAATGGTGGCCTCGGACAGGGTGATCAACTCACCCTTGGCATTCCAGCGCCTCTCGTCCATGACCCGGAAACTTTCCAGATTGAAATAATCGGGTACGGATTCGAGCACCCGGCGCGCCAGAAGCTCGAAACTCGCCGACGCGCCGTCATAGGCATAGCCTTCATGCTCACGACGTTTAACGTCTTCGAGAAGCCCGGAAATCTTGGGATCCTTGGAGTCCACCTCGATACCGATCTCGCGGAACCGCGCCAGCACGTTGGACCGCCCGGCCTGATCGGACACCACGATATGACGCTCATTGCCAACGCTGTCCGGCGCCACATGCTCGTAGGTCCGGGGATCCTTTTCGATGGCCGACACATGCAGCCCACCCTTATGGGCAAAGGCGCGCGCTCCCACATAGGCGGCGCCGGTATCGGGCGCCCGGTTGAGCCGGTCGTCGAGAAAGCGTGACACATGGGTCAGCCGGCCGAGGTCGTCTTCCGTCAAGCCCGTGTCATAGCCCATCTTGAGCATCAGCGACGGGATGATGGAAATCAGATTGGCGTTACCGCAGCGCTCGCCCAGCCCGTTGAGAGTCCCCTGCACCTGACGCGCCCCGGCGCGCACGGCGGCCAGTGAATTGGCGACGGCGTTTTCGGTATCGTCATGGCAGTGAATGCCGAGATGATCGCCCGGCACATGGGCCGAGACTTCACCGACGATGCGTTCGATTTCTTCCGGTAATGTACCGCCGTTGGTGTCGCACAGAACGATCCAGCGGGCGCCGGCCTCATGGGCGGTCTTCACGCAGCGCATCGCAAAGTCCGGGTTGGCCTTGTAGCCGTCGAAGAAATGCTCGGCATCGAACACCGCCTCGTCGGCCCTGTCGGCGGCCAGCGCGATGCTGTCGCGGATCATATCAATGTTTTCGTCGAGGCTGACGCCGAGCGCCAGCTCCACGTGGAAATCCCAGGTCTT
>JABJKO010000271.1 GCA_018660305.1 Rhodospirillaceae bacterium | reverse complement strand
GGCACGTCGGTCTGTTCGCCCCAGGTCTGCGGCGATGCCGGCGGCAGATCGCAATACCAGTCGTAAAACGACATGCAGACGCCGCCCAGCAACGACAGGTAGCGCGACCCCGCCGCATAGGAGACCATCGACATGGCGGGGATCGGGGAAAATCCAATCACCCGGTCGGGCCCGTATGTTCGCGCCGTATAGGCGTTGGCGGCGGCGATAATTTCGGTGACCTCGTCCCATTTCGCGCGGACGAACCCGCCATGGCCGCGAACCTTCACCCATGATGAGCGGGTCTCGGGATTTTCAACCATCGACTTCCACGCGGCCACCGGCGTCAGGGTGGCGCGCGCGTCGCGCCACGCCTTGATCAGCCGTGACCGGATCAGCGGATATTTCACCCGGTTGCCGGAATACAGATACCAGCTATAGCTCGCGCCGCGGCTGCAACCGCGTGGCTCGTGATTGGGCAAATCCGGGCGGGTACGCGGGTAGTCGGTCTGCTGGGTTTCCCAGGTGACGATCCCCCCCTTGACGTAGATCTGCCACGAACACGACCCGGTGCAGTTCACACCGTGAGTGGAACGGACGATCTTGTCGTGCTGCCAGCGCTGCCGGTAGCCTTCCTCCCAGTCGCGGTCCTCTTGTGTCGTGATACCGTGGCCGTCGGCGAACCGACCGGTTTCCTTTCGGGTAAAAAAATTCAGACGATCGAGCAAATGACTCATATCTGACTCCCGTTCAATCCGTGGGCCGGTTGGCGACAAGTTTCCGCGTGTCCAGCCTTTCGACCTCGTAAAGCACTCCACCCCGGCGCGAATAGACGTACCAGGTGATAAGCGCGCAGCTGACATAGAAGATCATGAAGGCCCAGAGCGCGGCAGACGGGCCTCCGGTCGCGGCAATGGAGGTGCCGTACGACTTCGGAATGAAGAAGGCGCCGTAAGCTGCAATAGCGGATGTGAAGCCGATAATCGCGGCGGATTCCTTTTCCGCCTGACGCAGCCGTTCATGCTGTGAGCCGTCCGGCATCAGCCGGTTTATTTCCTGATGCATGATTACCGGGATCATCTGGAAGGTGGATGCGTTGCCGATACCGGTGGCCAGGAACAGGAGTATGAACATGGCGAAAAAGCCCCAGAACGCCCCCGGCTGTTCCTTGATGCCGAGGAAATAGAGCACCCCGCCGACCGCGGCGATCATCAACACAAACATCCACAGGGAGACGCGGGCGCCGCCATATTTATCCGATACCCAGCCGGTCGCCGCCCGGGACAGCGCGCCGACAAGCGGGCCCAGAAACACGTATTGCAGGGAATCTACCTCGGGAAACTGGGTCTTGGCGAGCAGCGGGAAGCCCGCGGAATACCCGATGAAGGAGCCGAAGGTGCCGGTATAGAGCCAGCACATGATCCAGTTGTGCTTGCGCTGGAAAATGATCGATTGTTCCTTGAACGATGCCTTTGCCGACGCGAGATCGTTCATGCCCCAGTACGCCGCGACGCTGGCCGCAATCAGGAATGGAACCCAGATGAAGCCTGCATTCTGCATCCACATCTTGGCGCCAGTGCTGGTTATTTGCGGCTCGCCACCGATTACCCCGAACACGCCGGCGGTGATTACCAGGGGGACCGTGAATTGCATGACGCTTACGCCCAGATTGCCGAGACCGGCATTGAGCCCCAACGCATAGCCTTTCTGTGCCCGCGGAAAGAAAAAGCTGATGTTGGCCATGGACGAGGCGAAATTGCCACCGCCAAACCCGCACAGCAACGCCAGCACGAGGAACAGAAAATACGGCGTCTCCGGGTTTTGCACCGCGTACCCGATCCCGAACGCCGGGATTAGCAGCGACGCCGTCGACACAGTGGTCCACATGCGTCCACCGAAGATCGGTACCATGAAGGAATAGAAGATCCTGAGCGTCGCGCCGGACAGACCCGGCAACGCCGCCAGCCAGAACAACTGATCGGTGGTGTATTTGAACCCGATGGACGGCAGCATGGCGACAACGACGCTCCATACCAGCCAGACCGAGAAGGCAAGCAGCAGCGCTGGGATGGAGATCCACAGATTGCGTTGCGCGATCTTCCTTCCGGTCGTCTCCCAGAATTTTTCGTCATCGGGTCGCCAATCCTCGATAACGGGCGCCAGGGCGCCCTTGTGCTCCGGCCTGTGGAGTTCCTCCATCTCCGGCAACTGAGGCAACTCCGGCATACCTTCCGGCAGGGCGGCCCGCTCCATCCGCCGAATGGCCAAATGCATCCAGAGCAGCGCAAGCCCGACCAGGGCGAACAACAGCATGAAGCAGCTTGTCCACACGCCGGTCAGGTCCATCATGACGCCGAAGGCGATGGGTAGTACGAACCCTCCAAGACCACCGATCATGCCGACCATCCCGCCGACGGAACCGACATGGCCGGGGTAGTAGACTGGAATATGCTTATAGACCGCCGCCTTGCCCAGCGACATGAAGAAGCCGAGGACGAAAATAGTGATAACGAACGGCACCAGCCCCATGCTGGTTGTAAACGAAATCGGTCCCCTGATGCCGTGAATCACATAATCCGTGTTCGGATAGGACAACATGAAGGTGCACAGAACCGAGACCCCGAAAGTCCAGTACATGATCGACCGGGCGCCGTAACGGTCGGAAAGGTGGCCCCCATAGGCCCGGAACAAACTCGCCGGAACCGAATAGAAAACGGCGAGCATGCCCGCGGTTTTAATATCTAGCCCGTAGACCCCGACCAGATAACGCGGCAACCAGAGGGCAAGTGCTACAAAGGCGCCGAAAACGAAGAAATAATAGAGAGAGAAGCGCCAGACCTGCAGATTTTTGAGCGGCTCGAGCTCGACCAGGATGCTGCGCGGTTTTATGCCCTTGGCACGCCGTTCCTTTAGTTCGGGGTCATCGTCGGTCGTGAACCAGAAGACGACCGCCATGATAACCAGCGCCGCCGCCCAGACCTGAGCCACCATTTCCCAACCAAACGCGACCATCACGAAGGGAGCGGTGAATTTCGTCACCGCCGCGCCCACATTGCCAACACCGAAAACACCGAGTGCGGTGCCCTGCCTCTCCTGCGGATACCATTTGGAAACGTAAGCGATACCAACGGCAAAGGAGCCGCCCGCCAGGCCGACGCCCAGCGCGGCAACCAGCATCATTTCGTAAGTGGTGGCATGCGACAGCAGGAAGGTTGATACCGCCGCCAGGACCATGACCAGGAAATAGACAATCCGGCCACCATACTGGTCGGACCATATGCCGAGGAAAACCCGGCTCAGCGACCCGGTAAGAATGGGCGTGCCGACAAGCAGACCGAACTGTGTGTCGTTGAGCCCCAGATCTTGTTTGATCTGGACGCCAAGGATTGAAAAGATGGTCCAGACGGCAAAGCACACCGTAAACGCAACAGTGCTCATCGAGAGCATGCGAGTTTGTTCGCCCGTTGAGACGCCCTCGAGCTGATTCACTTGAATTTCCCTCTCCCTTGCCAGAATCCTTCTTTGTGGCAGTCTACGAGAGAGCTCATTCCCTATGTTGATCTAGATCAACATAGGGTGAGAAATTATCTAAAAATTTGAAGTGTTTATCTAATCATTATTAGATGTCATGAAGTAAAACACATATATCAGTATATAAATGATCAACAATTAATCAGATACTTGACATTTATCAATTGATAGTCGGGAATGTTCGCCACCACGGGTAGCCCGGAACACGGTCAATATGCGCAACGAAGATCTTGAAGCCATTCGCCATCTGCCCCTCTTCACCGAGATGGAAGATGACCATTTTCTCGAGCTGACGCAGGCTGCCTATCTGCAGCATTTCCCGCCTCACGTACAACTCATAACGGAGGGTGACCCGGCGGATTTTCTTTATGTCGTTGTTGAGGGCTGCGTGGAAATGTTCGCGGAGGCCAGGAACCGGCGGTCAACCATGGAACTCACCCACCCCGTAACCGCGTTTATCATAGCGGCAACCCTGAAGGATGCTCCCTTGCTGATGTCGGGCCGCACCACCGAAAAATCCCGGCTGCTGCTGATCCCCTCGGCGGACGTCCGACTCATGTTCGAGAAGGATGTCGGGTTTGCCCGGTCGGTAGCACGTGAACAGGCCGGCGCTTACCGTTCTCTGGTGCGGGCACTGAAGAATCAGAAACTTCGCACGTCGGTCGAACGGTTGGCGAACTACCTGTTGCGCGAGCATGCCGAGCAGGGGGGCAACGGCGCACTGACGCTCACCATCGACAAAAGGACGCTCGCCGCCCTGCTCGGGATGACTCCCGAAAATCTTTCGCGCGCATTCGGCACGCTGAAACCCTATGGCGTTTCCGTCGACGGCGCCGATATTCAGATGAGCAAGCTCACCGATCTGGAAACATTCGCGAAACCAACACCGTTAATTGATGAACGTGACGCCTGATAATGTGATCCGCTGTGTCGAGTGCGGGCCTTAGCTTCACCCGATGCATAATCCCTTCCGCTATTTCAATAGTTCGCCCGAGGTGAGGTACTGTCAGACTAACGCCAATCAGGTTGAAATTGCGTTTCACGGCAGGCCATGAAAGCCGTAGAAACTGGTGATTTTCTGCAACCTTTAGACGATTACAAAAAACGCTAATATTTTAGTCTGACAATGCCCCGTTCCGGCTTTATTGAAGAGAAACAACCCGGCTTCGCGGCGTGTTCCAACTTTCCCTACTGTGATTTCGTCGCGGCTAAGTGCATCGACTGCGGCAATGGAATTATGCTTCCGCTAAAAAGAGGGACGAACAGCATATAACACTGTACGAGCGATCAATGCCTTGGAAGCGCAAACGTTTGCCCGAAATGCCGGGTTGGAGCATTAATCCAAAAAAGGGCCGAATG
>JABJKO010000268.1 GCA_018660305.1 Rhodospirillaceae bacterium | reverse complement strand
GCGGGCGGAGGCGGCGAGCCGATCTGACCGAAACTATTGCCGCTATAGAAAGGACAGCCGCATTTGAACACATCGGGCAGGCTGACCAGACCGACCCAGGTCGTGCGTCCGCCCATGCAATGGCCGATCAGCGCGAGCCGGTCGCCATCTACGCTGTCCTGTGAGGCCAGCCAGTCAGCGCTGGTTTTGAGATCCAGCGTCATCTGGTCGTCGTCAAGGAATTCCTTGCGGTCCGCGATGGTCTTGCCTGGCGGCATGGCGTGATAATGGTTTGGCGCGATGGCGGCGTAGCCGTTCTTCGCGAGATCGTCGACAACCCATTCAGTGAAGGAATCAATACCGCCCATGTGAAACGTGACGACTACCCCGGGGAACGGCCCGCTCCCTTCCGGCACTGCTACATAAGCATTGGTCTGAATATCGCCGATGGCGAAATCGATTGTCTTGCCCATATCTGTCTCCCTCGTTCGGTCGGTCGTTGGTTAGTTATGTCGCGGCGAGAGTTTCCCGCACGCCGGGCCAGGCTTCGCGGCCCTTGGGAACCATTATTTCGAGATAAGAAGGATTGATCCAGTCGGTTACGGCTTTTTTAAAAGCCGGCCTTTGTTTCAGCCGCTCGTACCAATCCGCATAAGCGGGCCTTTTGTCCCACATGCCCTGGAGCTGCAAATGATCGAGGCGTACCGCGTAGGGTGTATAGGCCACATCCGCCAGGGAAAATTCATTACCGGCCAGCCACGGGCCGGCTGCCAACGCATCATTCATGTCGCCCAGCAGCTTGTCGAAGCGGTGCACGGCCGCCGGAAAAAATTTTGAGTCCACGCCTTTGTAGATGTTCTCCGTCTGCCGTTCACGCTTGGCGGCATCGGGCATGCGCGCCAGGTAGGAATCGAGTTCTTCCGTGGTTTTGCCATCGAGATGCTGGAACCGGAAAGCGATACAGGAACTCACGACGCCGGTCGCGGCATGAAGCCCATCATCCAGTTGTTTCGTCCACAGCCGCATTCGCGCCCGCGCCGCCGCCTCCACGGGGCGCAGCGCAGGGTCGGGAAAGGCGTCATCGATATATTCGTTGATGATGGTGGATTCGATCACCACGGTGCCTTCATCGCGAAGGGTCGGGACCACGCCATTCGGGTTCAGGGCGAGGTAATCCGGCTGCTGTTGATCCGCGGCCCGCAGATTGAGGTGATGGCTGGTCCATTCCAGCCCCTTTTCGGCCAGGGCCATGCGCACTTTCTGGGAGCAGGTCGACATATCATTGTGAAAGAGTTCGAGCATTCGGGTCCCGGAAAAATGTGGATCACGGCTTCGTCCGAGCGTTGCACATGAGCACGGTAGGGCTCAACCCCGGCGGCGGATTCCCTGCACGATATTTTCCAACGTATCGAGAAAGCGCGACCGGTCCTGCTTGGTGAAGGCCGGGGCATGATCCTTGAGTTCTTCGGTCTCCCGCAGGTGGGCTTTCAGGTCGCGGGTCGCGATGGCCATCCCGATATTGTCCTCGGCGAAAATCTTTCCGGTGGGTCCGAGGACATCGGCACCGGCTTTCACGCAGCGTCCGGCCAACAGGATGTCGGCGGTAATGGCAATATCGCCGGTGCCGATGTGATCGGCGATCCAGTCATCCGCCGCATCCGGTTCAGGCGGCACGACAATTCGGTTGATCTTTGGATAATCGCCGATCCGCATCCATTGATTGCTGACCATATGGACCACCAGCTGATGGCGTTCGGCGACCCGCAGGACTTCCCCCTTTACCGGGCAGGCGTCGGCGTCGACAAAGATTTCCAGCATGGGCTCAGCAATCCTCCAGCTCTTCGCGCAGCATCTCGAGGGCGAGCCATTCTTCCTCGGCGGCGGCGAGAGAGACCTGCACATCCTGCAGCTTGTCGCTTGTCGACTGGAACCGTGCGGGGTCCGACCCATACAGGGCCGGATCCGCCAGCGTATCGCTCAACGACATGATTTCCTCCTGCAACGCATCAATTCGGCCGGGGAGTTTTTCCAACGCATGTTTTTCCTTAAACGAAAGCCGCCGCTTTTTCCGGGGGACGGTTTCCGCGGATTTCGGCGGGGCGGATTTCTTCCTGGCTCCCGTCACCCTGGTTTCCCTGGTGAGGTCTGCGCCCCGTTGACTAATCATGTCCGAATAGCCGCCGGCATACTCGAGCCACCGGCCGTTTCCTTCAGACGCAATAACCGACGTTACGACGCGATCGAGAAAATCCCGATCATGGCTGACCAGAAGAACGGTGCCCGCATAATCGGAAAGCATCTCCTGCAACAGATCCAGTGTTTCCAAGTCGAGATCATTGGTGGGCTCGTCCAGCACCAGAAGGTTCGACGGATAGGCCAGGGCGCGGGCCAGCATGAGCCGGCCCCGCTCTCCGCCTGACAGGGCGCTGACGGGCGTATGGGCCTGTTCGGGAGAAAACAGAAAATCCTTCATATAGCCGATGACATGACGTGGCTTGCCGCCAACCGATACGGTTTCGCCCCGACCATCGGTCAGCACGTCGGAAAGAGTTGCCTCCGGATCCAGGCTTTGGCGGCGCTGGTCCAGGGACACCATCTGCAGGTTCGTACCCAGCACAATAGTCCCCTGATCCGGCGCGAGGTCGCCCGTCAGCAATCTGAGCAGGGTGGTCTTACCGGCCCCATTGGGTCCGATCAGACCGATCCGATCGCCCCGCTGCACACGCACCGAAATATCGCTGACTATCGGCGGCCCGCCAT
>JABJKO010000191.1 GCA_018660305.1 Rhodospirillaceae bacterium | reverse complement strand
TTCCGTTCAATCGGACCGGCTGGCTATGGTTCGCGGCGGTGGGACTCTGTAACGGGCTCGCCGTCCTGTGCCTGTATCAGGCGCTGGGCCGGGGGCCGGTGTCCCTGGTGGCGCCCCTCGTCGCCTGCTATCCGCTGGCGACGCTAGTGTTCGGCTGGGCATTTCCCGGCGGCTCTCCCCTGTCCCGTCAGGCTGTCGTCGGCATCGGGATCACCGTCGCCGGTGTGGCAATCCTGCTTAGTCTTTGATGTGAACGGCGATGTGAACGGCGCGCGGAGGATCCCGCGCGCCGTGTCTAGCATTGGGGCAGAGGCTGCTACATCAGTCCCTTTTCGCGGAAATATTTCACCGCGCCGGGGTGGTAGGTGACGCCTTTTTGCTTCTTGGCAAGATAGGGCGTCTTGAACAGCTTCCAGTGCGGGCTGGCGGATTTAAGCTCGGCGGCGTTCTCATGCATGGCCTTGACCACCTTATAGACCACGTCGCTGGAGACATGCTTGCCGGTCCACAGGCTGTAGTCATAGGCCCCCACCGTGGCGGGACCCACCAGACCCGGCGTGGTCTTGTCGGCCGGCGCCATGGTTATATAGGCGGTGGGCACGTGGCGCCGGAAGGCGGCGACATTCGCCGGGCCGTCATTGAGCGACAGATAGCGCAGCTTGCCCAGCTTCGCTTCGATCTCTTTGCCCTTGGCGGTACCCAGCGCCAGCGAGATACCATCAAGCTTGCCCTGCATGAACTGGTTCCAGTGATCGCGCCAGCCGCTTGACGGCACGTTCTTGACGTCCTTGTAGGATAGCCCGGCATTGGCGAGCACACCTTCATGGAGGATGCGCGCCAGGGGTTGCGGATTAAAGCCGGCGCCGAGACGTTTGCCCTTCAGCTGCTCGACACTCTTGATGGGCGACGAATTCAGTACCGCAAAGCCGAAGCGGAACGGCATCAGGGTCGCGGCAAGCACCAGGTTCTTGCTTTTGCGGCCCTTGAAAAGCGACGTGCCGCCCAGCGACATCTTGAGCATCATCAAATTACTGACGCCAAAATCCAGCTTGCCGGCATCGACGATGGGGAAATATTGCTGCCCGCCGCCAAACGCCTGGGGCCGCATTTGAAGTCCTGAATGATCCGAAACGACCTTGGAGATGGCTGCCGAGATGGCCTTGTTGGCGCCTGATTTCGTGGTGCCGACACCGATGGTCTGCGCCGATAGCTGTGCGCCAGATAAAGCCAGACCGGCGGCCAGCGCCGTCATGGTTCCGAGCGTGCGTACTTTCATTCTGTATCCTCCCTTGGGGTGCGAGGCGCGCGGCGCGCCGCGGTTTCGTTTGCGTGTTTGTTGTTATTGCAATTGTGAGCCTATCGCCGATGCAATAGGCTTGTCCACGTGCCGGGCCCCAGGGCCGGCCGGAGGGGACCGCCACAGATAAAAACCGGCGGCGCCAGGGGAGGGGAATAATGGCAGGCGAGCCGATCTCGCAGGAACCGCCGCGACCGGCGCCGTTCCGGCTTTCCGTCCACTTGCTCAGCGCGGTGATTACCATCCTCGCCCTGATCTGGGCCGTCGATCTTCATGTGCGGATGGGCTTCCTTCTTTATACGGAACAGGCGCTTGCCGCCATTCTCGGCATGTCGTTTCTGGTCATTTTCCTGACCATCCCGGCGCGAAAACAAGGTCCCATCGCCCCCTGGTACGATGTCATCGCCAGCCTTTTGGGCGCCGTTGCCTGCGCCATGGTGGCGGTGCGTTTCCCGGTCATTTCCGAAGAAGGGGTCTTTCTTCATCCTGTCGAGACCGCCGTCGCCGGCGTCGTCATCGTGCCGCTGATGCTGGAATCCCTGCGCCGCACCGCCGGGCCGAGCCTTGTGGTTATTGTCCTCGCCTTTCTCGCCTATGGGCTGTTCGGCCATCTGGTGCCGGGCAGGCTGGAGGGAAAATCGAAGGAATTTTTCGATCTCGCCGCCTATCTCGCCTATGACACCGCCGCCCTGTTCGGGCTCTCCATGCGGGTGGTCTGTCTGGTGGTGATCCTGTTCATCTTTCTCGGCCAGATGCTCCTGCGCACCGGCGGGTCGGAATGGTTCACCGATCTCGCCGCCGCCCTGATGGGGCGCACGCGGGGCGGCGCCGCCAAGGTATCGGTGGTCGCGTCGGGTCTGTTCGGGACGATCAGCGGCAGCGCGGTGTCCAATGTCGCCAGCACCGGGGTCATCACCATCCCGCTGATGACCGAGGCCGGTTTCAGCCCCCGGGTCGCCGGCGCCATCGAGGCGGTGGCATCCACCGGCGGCCAGATCATGCCGCCCATCATGGGCGCCGCCGGCTTCCTCATGGCCGAGTTTCTCGACGTTCCCTATACGGACGTGCTGCTGGCCGCCCTGATTCCGGCGATCCTGTTTTACGTGGCGGTGTTCATCCAGGTGGATCTGGAGGCCGCGCGCAATAACATTCCCCGTATTCCGGAAGACCGAATACCCGCCATAGCCCTGGTGTTGAAGGAGGGCTGGCAGTTCATCCTGCCTTTTGTGGTGCTGCTGGTGCTGCTGTTCCAGTTCAACCGCACGCCGGAGGAATCAGCCCTGGCGGCGGCGCTGTCCATCATCCTGGTCAGCGTCACAATCGGCTACAAGGGGCGGCGTCTGGATCTCAAGGGTCTGTGGCAGGCGATCTGCGCCACCGGTGAATCGTCGGTGGGGATCGTGATCATCGGCGCCATGGCGGGGACCATCATTGGCATCCTCGACGGCACCGGGCTGGGGTTCGGCATGACCTATGTCCTGGTCCAGTTCGGCGAGGGCAATCTGCTCGGGCTGCTGGCCATCACGGCGCTGACTTGTATCGTGCTGGGCATGGGTATGCCGACGGCGGGTATCTATCTGCTGCTCGCGACCCTGGCCGCGCCGCCGCTCATCAAGCTCGGCGTACCGCCCATGTCGGCGCATCTGTTCGTGCTCTATTTCGGCATCATGTCCATGATCACCCCGCCGGTGGCTCTGTGCGCCTTTACCGCCGCCAATTTGTCCGGCGCCAACCCCATGGAGACCGGGGTGACCGCGGTCCGGCTTGGCTGGACCGCCTTCGTCGTGCCGTTTCTGTTCGTGTTCGCGCCGACGCTTATCATGGAAGGGGGCGCCGGGCAGGTGATCCTGGCCACCGTTACCGCCATCGCCGGCGTGTGGCTCGCATCGGCGGGAATGCTGGGCTATTTCGCGCGGCCGCTGGGCTGGGCCATGCGGATGATTTTCCTGATCGCCGGGCTGGCGCTGCTCATACCGGCGGAGGCCTTTACCGGCGCTCTCTACCTGGATGCCGCCGGCGCGGCGCTTGGCGCTCTCGCCGCAGGCCGCGAACTGCTCGCCCACCGTGCCACCCGGGCGGCGGGACTCTGAGGACACCTCAGGGGCCCTGCAGCCGTTTCTATGGTTCAATTTAGCTGTATAGGGCCCTAGAATGACGATCTGGAAGTCAGCAACGAAACGGAACCGATCGATGTTTCTGAAAAATGCCTGGTACGCGGCCAGTTGGAGCAAGGACCTGCCGGTGGGAGAACCGGTGGCCCGGACTTTTCTCGATGAGCCGGTGGTGTTGTTTCGTACTGCCTCGGGCGCGCCCACCGCGCTCGAAGACCGATGCTGCCACCGCGCCGCTCCCCTCTCCCGCGGTCTCTGTCTCGACGACACCATCCAGTGCGGCTATCACGGGCTGCAGTTCGACGTCACCGGGGCCTGCGTCCATGTCCCCGGCCAGACCCATATTCCGCCCGGTGCTCAGGTGCGGTGCTATCCTCTGTGCGAACGCCATAACGTGCTGTGGATCTGGATGGGAGACGCGGAGAAGGCCGACGAGGATCTGATCCCCGATTATCACTGGCTCGACGATCCCGGCTGGGTAGCGGCGACGGGCTCGATCCCCATGCAGGCCAACTACCAGCTCCTGGTGGATAATCTGCTCGATTTCACCCATGTGACCTATCTTCACAAGAACACCATCTCGTCCGATCCCGCCGAGGCCGCCGTGCCCGTAGACGTTGAACGGACCGACGATTCGGTCAGCGTGGCCCGCTGGATTCTCGATCTGGACGCGCCGCCTCTGTTTGCCAAGGCGGGCGGGTTCAATGGCAAGGTCGACCGCTGGCAAACCACCACCTGGAAGGTGCCCTCGACCCTGGCCTTCGATGTGGGCTGCGCCACCGCCGGCACCGGTGCCCAGCAGGGCGACCGGACTCACGGCATATCGATCTGGTCCATGCATCTGATTACGCCGGAGACCGAAACCTCGACCCATTACAATTGGGGCTATGTGCGCAACTTCGCTCTCGATGATCCGGCCATGACCGAGCTGTTGCATGACGGCGCCCGGGCGACCTTCATGGAGGACGTGGTGATGATCGAGGCGCAGCAAAAGAATCTCGAGGGCGGGGCGGTGGACGGGATGATCGACATCAATGCCGACAACCCGCCAATCCAGATGCGCCGCATCATGAAGGATCTCATTGCCGCGGAGGCAGCGGGGTAGGGCTTCGGCCGGATAGGCCTCTAGACCAACTCCACCGTGAGCGGATTATAGGAATAGAGCCAGGCGTTGCGGTCGCCGCCTTCGTCGCGCTTGGCGAAGGCGGCGCGGATATGGTCCTCGCTCGTCAGATGGAAAAGGCGTCGATTGTCGTTGGATTGGTCGACCACCCGTGTGGCCCTCGCGCGGCGATTTCGCTCATAGAGGGCCAGGGAATCGGCAAGCACGGCGCCTTGATCAAGGGCGCGCGCCAGGACGGGGCCGTCTTCGATGGCCATGGCGGCACCCTGGGCGAGATAGGGAAGCGTGGCATGGGCGGCATCGCCGAGGATAGTGGCGCGCGCCGTGCTCCAACCCTCCACGACCGGACGCCGGAATAGAGCCCACCGATAGCAGGCATCCTTGTCGGCAAGATCGATGATGGTCTGGACATCCTGGTGCCAGCCGGCGAAATCCGCCTTGAAGGTTTCCCAGGGAAACTTGGCGGTCCACGATTCCTCGCCGATATTGTCGGTCTCCACGGCCCCGACAAAATTCAACAAGGCACCGCCTCTAATGTAGTAGCAAACGGCGTGGAGCCCCGGCCCGAGCCACACCGACATCACCTGATCCATGAAGTTTGGCGGCAGCTGATCGGTCGGGATGGTCACTCGCCAGCAGGCGTCACCGGTATAGGTTGCCGGCACGGCGCCACAGATCTGGTCGCGGATCACCGAATTCACGCCGTCGGCGCCAATTACCAGATCACCCTGCGCGGTCGTATCATCCTCGAACTGAAGCATCACGCCATCCGCGTCCTCCGCAAAACCCGTGACCTTCTTGTTGAGATGGATCGCATCGGGTTTCAGGGCCCGGACGCAGCCCGCCAAATTGTCATGCAGATCAGCCCGGTGGACTTGATTATAGGGTGCCTTGTGCAGCGTCAGATGTTCGTCCGCCAGGGCGAAGCGCTGGATGATTTCCCCCGAATCGAACAGACGAAACACATAGGATTCCGGCCGCACCGACGTGGCGGATATGGCGTCGCCGATGCCGAGATGATTGAGCACATGCATGGCGTTGGCACTGAGCTGGATACCGGCGCCAACTTCGGTCAGTTCCGGCGCCTGCTCGAATACCTGGACATCATAGCCGGCCCTGAGGAGGCAGCCGGCGGCGGTCAGCCCGCCAAGACCGGCGCCAGCGATCAGAATACGTTCTACATCACCCATAATTGTTTTCTTCTAGATCAAGTGCTGGCGGCGAATTCATAGCGAAACCGGCCGTTCATAACGCCCAGGGATTGTACGGCATTGTATTGGTGGCTGACAAACGGGTCGTCGAAAAACGGCGCGTTACGGATAATCCCGATGACCGATTTCTCAAGACCTTGGTGGAAAATGTTCTAGCTGTCCGGTCTCGGCGCGGCGCCGGCCCGCCACATGGGGATGACGCAGGCGGTGGCCATGGCGGCGGTCAGGTGTTTGAGGGTGTGGCCGCTGACCAGATTGCCCGCCAGATCATAGAGCTGGGAATCGAAATGCTCGAAGAGCTTGGCCAGCGCATAGAAGAAGATCATGGCGGCGATGTAGCGGCCCTTGGTGTAACGCGCCCGCGGAAACAGCCAGCAAATGATGGGGATAAGAAATATGGGCAGGAACTGGACCAGCCCGTAGAACCGTAAATCGCCGGTCCCGGCCGCCTCGGTCAGGACCCAGAAGATCAGACTGGCGACGCCCATGGCCAGCAGCAGCGGCAATATTATCTTCAGCCCAATGGCGCGATGAATTCTATCGGCGACGATGGCGGCGGTCAGCGCCATGAAGGCGATGGTCATGGGAAAGCGGTCCCAGAACAATGTCGCATTGGTGGGCGCCCAGTGGTAATAGGCCGAGCCGGCACCGATCAGCGCGACACCGGCGAAGAAGATTGCATAAGGCAGAGTATCGGAGAGCGTGACGCCCGCGCTACCGGGGGTCTGCCCATAAAGCACCATCAGCCCAAAAAACCCCACCAGGGTGAAGGCCACATTGGAGGCGACGTTGCCGAAATTCGGTATCCCGAGAAAGGGCCGCGCATCGGCGAATAGATGATAGGCCGGGTCCTGCGGGATGGCCGGCACGAACAGCGTCGCGGCGATGGCGATCACGGTGATCCCGACGAGACTCCAGACCCGCTGAGCGAACGGCATGGGTTTCCTAATCCGACAGGAAATCCTTCATGGCCTGGCTGTGCCTGGCGTTTCGGGTCAGGCTTTTCATCAGATCGCCGCCGGCCACACCGGACAAATCCTCCGGCGCGGTGCCGTCGCGCAATGCCTTCAGCGTGTCATAGGTGGCCTGTACCGCGGCCATGAACGGCATGTGGCCCTGCAGGGACACCCGCACCCCGAGCTTGCCCAGCGTGTCGCGGTCGGTCGGCCCGGAGCCGTTGCCACCCAGCATCACGGGGAGTTTCACCGCGTCGCAGATGGCTTCGACCTGCTTCAGCTTCTTGACGCCGGACACAAAGATGGCATCCACCCCGGTGGCCTCATAGGCTTTGACGCGCGCAATTGCATCGTCCATGTCCGTGATCTGGGGCGCCCCGGTACGGCCGATGATGGCGAGGCTGGAATCCTGCCGGGCATCCAGCGCGGCTTTCATCTTGCCGACGCCCTCATCGATGGAAATCAGCCGGGTCGAGCCCACCGTGCCAAAGGCCTGCGGCAGTTCGGTATCCTCGATGGTGAGCCCGGCCACACCGGCGGTTTCCAGCTCCTCTACCGTGCGGCGCACGTTGAGCGCATTGCCATAGCCGTGATCGGCATCGACCATGAGCGCCAGATTGCCGCCGCGGCAGATGCGATAGGCCTGTTCGGCGAATTCCGAGAGCGTGAGTAACACGATATCCGGGTCGCCCAGAACCGACATGGAGGCCACCGAGCCGGCGAACATGCCGACCTCAAAACCGAGATCTTCGGCAATGCGGGCCGACAGGGGATCGAACACCGATCCCGGATGCACGCATTGATCGCCTGCGAGAATGGTGCGGTAACGTTCGCGTCGGTCGGTCCAGTCCATGATCAGTGCTCCACGCTGTTATAGTCTCGTCTCGGTTCCAGAATTTCCAGCAGATTGCCGCCCGGGTCACGGACAAAGAAACGGTCCTGATGGAAATCCCGTTCCTCGGAATAGGCGGCGCCGGCCTCGATGATCTCGACACCGGCCGCTTCGAACCGGCCACGGGCGTCGGCCAGATTATCCACCTGAAACGCCAGGTGATTGCGCAGATTGCTCTTGGTGTCGATATCGTCCACCGACGTGCCGCGCGCCACGCCGAGATGCAGCTCGTACCACGGCTCTTCGCACAGGCAGAAATGGCCGCCTGCCGGTCCCAGACTGTCCGGTTTCTTGAGCCGCTTCAGCCCCATCAGTTCGCCATAGAATTTGAGGCCGTCTTCTTCCCTTTCCGGCGGGACCTGTACGTTGAGGTGATCCACCCGTTTGATCAGGGCCATCGCTTTTCCTCCCCATTCGCAGAATTGTTCCTTGTGCGGACAACGATACCGCTTTCCCGCCCCATGGGGATAGGGGATCGCCGGTGCGTGTTTGCCGGGCTTTTGAACCATGCTAAGGATGACGCTACATAAAAACGTTCGGGAGGCAGTCATGAAGCTCAAGCTCAGTGTCGCGATGGACGAGAATCCACGGACCTATCCCATACTCAACGGGACGGTGGTGCCGGACGGGATCGACTGGATTCCGACCACAGTATTTCCGTCGGAACTCTTCTGGCGTCAGCTCAAGTTTGGCGATTTCGACATCTCCGAGATGTCCTTTTCGTCGTTGATAAAGGCCATCGCGCGGGGCGACGACCGCTGGGTCGGCATTCCGATCTTCACCACCCATCATTTTTTCCAGAATTGGATCGTGGTGCGCAAATCCTCGGGGATCGAGAAACCCGAGGACATGCGCGGCCGGCGTATCGGGGTGCCGGAATTTCAACAGACTGCGGCGCTGTGGTCGCGCGGCATTCTCAAGCACGAGTTCGGCGTCGATCAGACCGAGATGGAATTCTTCATGGAACGGCTGCCCGAGACCAGTCATGGCGGGGCCACCGGATTCGAGGCGCCGCCGGGTGTCACCGTCAACCAGATCCCGCTGGAAAAGAATATCGGACAGATGCTGCTGGATGGGGAGCTTGATGCGACGCTGCTGTATCTGCCCCACGATAATTTGATCGATCGCAGCTCAGCGGATCTCGACAGCCACCCCGATTTCGGGCCGTTGTTTCCCGATCCGCCGGCCGAGGCGCTGCGCTATTACCGCAAGACCAACATATCGCCCATCAATCATACGGTGGTGATCAAGCGGGAAGTCGCCGAGGCCAACCCGTGGGCGGTGCTCAATATTCTCAAGGCCTTTAACAAGGCCAACGACATCGCCAATGCACAGCGTATGGAGCACATCCAGCATTACCGTGCGGCCGGCCTGATCGGTGCCGACACCTACGACGCGCTGAGCGAACCCATCGTCCAGCATGGCATCAGGGCCAACCGCGAAACCCTGGAGGCGGCGGCGCTTTATTCCTTCGAGCAGAATCTGACATCACGGCAGGTGGCGCTCGAGGAAGTGTTCGCCAAGAGCACGCTGGACCAGTAGGGGAGCCAATCCCGCCACTGTGCCGACGATAATTACGGAATAAGGTAAGGAATCCATCATGCCGAGCAGCGACATAACCCATACGACCCGTAACAACGAAACGTTCGACGGCTATCTGGCCACCCCAAACACTGACGCTCCGGTGCCCGGTATTCTTGTCATACATGCGGTGTGGGGAAACGACCATACCATGAAGGGGTTGGTCGATGCCTGGGCGGCGGATGGCTTTGTCGTGTCGGCGCCCGATATCTTCTGGCGGGTGCATCCGGGCCCCACCGCCGAAAAGGAGGTCGCCTTTGGGCGCTACGAGGCGTTCGATCCCGATCAGGGCATGCTGGATATAGAGGATCTGCTCAAGGATCTGAAATCACGGCCGCAATGCAACGGCAAGGTGGCCATGCTGGGATTCTGTTTCGGTGGCCGCTATGCGCATCTCGGTGCGGCGCGGCTTGGGATCGATGCGGCGGCGGCCTTTCACGGCACCAAGATCGGCTTGCATGTGGATGAGACACCCAAGGTCAAATGCCCGGTGAGTTTCCATTTCGGCGAGCTGGATCCGGTCGTGCCCATGGATGAAGTGGCGGCCATCAAGGCAGCCTATGCCGGTCATCAGAATGCGGAGATCGCGGTCTATGAGGGTGCCGACCACAGTTTCTCCATGCCCGGCAATGACGGCTATCACGCGGAGGTCGCCAAGACATCGCGCGATTCCGTCCTGAGCTGTTTCCGCTCCCTGTAAATCCGGGGTAAATCCGGGGTAAAGCCGGGCGCCGCCGGCATTTTAGCAGGCGGCACCCGGCCCCGTTACGCTCTTTTTTTAAGCGCGTCAGGAATTCAGGTCTTCGTCGCGCCAGTATTTGGTGCCCTGGATGGTCGCCTGCAGGGCGAGTCCCCGTTCGGTCAACTGGTAGAGCTTGATGCCCGGCGCAATATCGATGGCGCCGGTATATTCCCGGCCTTTCTTGCCATCCTTCGCGGTCGCATCGGCCTGTGCGCTGGCGTCCCACCCCTTGTCGGTGAAACGACGCATGGCCTCGGGCGCGGTGAAAACAAAGACGCCGCGAAATTCCTTCGCGCCCAGACCGATGCCGAGACCGGCCGACACCATCTTCATATAGACGTCCTTACCGGTCCTGTTGTTGCGCACGATGCCCCACCCATTGCCCGCCGACACTACAAGTAAATTGACACCCACATTGTTGAAGACGCCATAGCCCACCGAATTGGCGATTTGTTTTCTGGCCTGTGGATGGATCTGATACAGCTTGGAGAGGGTATCGCTGCGCATCTGGCCGGCACTTTGCCGTTTGGCCGCGTTGCTGGCTCCCTGGGGGCTCATGCAGCCCGACAGCAGAACAATGAGCAGCCCTGCCAAAGCAGTTTTCATAGGAAAGCGTGTCATGAGGAGACTCCTTTCTGTCTTGAATTATCCTGGTCTGTCTCGATTGGCAAAAACGGGTTAATCCGAATGGGACTTGGCCGGACCGCCTCGGTAATCACTGGAACAGGGAGCTGACCGGGGCTGCTGGAACCGATGTATTCCGCCATCCGCCTGCCTGTGCGCCTCTCGGAACCCCCATAATCCTCATCCCTGTCCGGTTGGTATTCCGTTGGGTTATTGATACAGGCCACCCATCAACGGACCGTTAAGGACCTTATAATTTTGCAATTATTTCAATGGCTTATTGCGATCAATAGTCACTAAAATCCGATCGATTGCCTTCCCGCACCGATGGGTCTACCGTTCTCCCCTGGCGCCGGAAAAGCGCAGGGAGGGATAGAGCATGGCTTATGATCTGATCATCAAGAACGGCACCGTGGTGGACGGCTCCGGCCTGCCCGGTATGCGCGCCGATATCGGCATCTCGGACGGGCTGATCGCTACCGTGGGAGATCTGGCGGGCGTCGCGGCGGCGGAGACTCTCGACGCCGAGGGCCATGTGGTGTCGCCTGGTTTCATAGACGGTCACACCCATATGGATGCCCAGCTGTTTTGGGACGACATCGGCAGCAACAGCTGCTGGCACGGCGTGACCTCCGTGGTCATGGGCAATTGCGGATTTTCGCTGGCGCCCTGCGCCGAGGCCGACAAGAACCTGGTGCTGCACAATCTCGAGCGTGCCGAAGACATTTCGCCCGAGGCCATGAATGCCGGAATCGACTGGTCGTGGGAAAGCTTCGCCGAGTATTTCGATACCGTCGATGCTTTGCCCAAGGGACTCAACTATGCCGGCTTTGTCGGCCATTCGGCGATCCGCACTTATGCCATGGGCAAGCGCGCCATGGAGGAAGAGGCGTCGGAGGACGATCTCGCCATCATGACGCGGGAGCTCGAGGCCAGTCTGCGGGCCGGGGCGCTCGGCTTCTCGACCTCACGGACCTCGTCGCAACGGACTCCGGAAGGAAAACCGGTGGCCAGCCGTCTCGCCAATTGGGACGAGCTTTTGACGCTGGCCGGCGTCATGAAGGATCTCGGTACCGGGATCATGCAGATCGCGCGGGAGAACGTGATAGACGATCCCGAGGAACGCCGTCAGGAATATGACGAGGTCAAGACACTGGCGCTGGACGTGGGCGTTCCGGTGACATTCGGCAACACCTGGTACCGCAACTCCCATCCCGATCTGTGGCGCAGCCAGGTGCGCATGATCGACGAGATCATCGCCGGTGGCGGCAGCGCCATGATGCAGGGTACGGCGAGCTGGAACTGCTCGCTGCGGTCGTTCGAAACCGCGACACCCTATGATCATGCGCCGGTGTGGAAGGAATTCCGCGCCCTGCCGCTCGCCGATCAGGAAAAAGGCCTGCGCGATGCGACCATGCGCAAGAAGCTGGTGGACGCGGTTCATGCCCATCAGCATAGCCCGGACCCGTCGCTGCCCAATTTGTTCCAGCGGCCGGTGGATTGGGACTGGGTGTTCCCCTATGAAAACCCGCTGCCGCCCTACCGGTCTGTTGCGCAGGTGGCGGGCGAACGGGGCATCGACCCCATCGACGCCTTTATCGATCTCGCGCTGGAGCATCACCTGAAGCTGTTTTTTATCCAGCCCAGCTTCAACCAGGACCAGGATGCGGTGATCGCCATGATGCGCCATCCCAATACGGTGGTGACGTTCTCCGACGCCGGCGCCCATGTGGCGACCACGGTCAATCCCATCCATGGCCATCTGCTGGGCCACTGGGTGCGTAACGAACAGGCTCTCCCGCTGGAAACCGCAATCCGCAAGATTACTTTCGACATCGCCAATTTCTGGGGACTGCGCGGGCGCGGTCTTATCAATGAGGGCTATCACGCCGATATCGCCATCTTCGATCCGCAGACCATTGCCCCCGACATGCCGACCCTGGCGCACGATCTGCCGGCCGGTGCGCCGCGGATTATCCAGAAGACCGATGGCATCCGGGCGACCATCGTCAATGGCGAGGTGCTGATGCGCGATAACGAACATACCGGCGCCCTGCCGGGCCGCCTCATACGCGGGCCGTTGGCGCGGAACTAATATGTGAGCCACTGACGTGGCATCGCACCGGCCCTCTCCCCCTCCCGGCCACCCACAGGATACTCGCGATGGGTGGCCGGGAGGGGGAG
>JABJKO010000165.1 GCA_018660305.1 Rhodospirillaceae bacterium | reverse complement strand
CCTGCGCCTCGCGCAATCGCCCTCCGGATTTCAGAGCGACGGTCAGCATCTCTTTATCAATCACTGTTTGGGCGGTCTCCGCCTCCAGGCTGTCGATCATCCCATGCACATTTCAGTTGTTCTCCGTCAATGATATCGAGGGTGATCGACGCGGTTTACGCTCATTTGTACAGCCTTGCTGGGCCGCAGGGAAATTTTTGGCACCGGTTGAACATTTTGTCCCGGTATCAAATCAAGCCGGAATTTCTGGGTGATCATGGCGAGCACAAGCGACATCTCCATGACCGCAAAATGTTCTCCGATACAGCGCCGCGGTCCTCCGCCGAACGGAAAATAGGTGTCGGCTGTCTGTTTACCGGTGTCGAAATTTTCGAACCGTGCCGGATCGAAGCCCTCCGGATTTGGCCAGTAGGCCGCATTCCGTTGGACGATATAGGGCGACAGCATGAGATTGGTCCCTGCCGGAATGGCATAGCCGCCGATGCAATCGTCTTCCAGGGCAACACGCGACATGGTCCAGGCAGGCGGATACAGGCGCAGCGATTCCTGAATGACCATGCGGGTGAATTTCAGCCCTGCCGCGTCCGCGGCGGTCGGCGTGCCCGGACCCAGATTGGTCGCGATCTCCTCCTGCATACGGCGCCAGGCATCGGGGTGCCGGGACAACAGATAGAACGTCCAGGCCAATGCCGTGCCCGTTGTCTCGTGCCCGACGATCAGCATTGTTTTTACTTCGTCGAGTAGCTGACCGATGCCGAACCATTCGGTTTCCGGATCGCCGACCGCATCGGCCATCATCGACAGCAGATTGGGTGCCTGATTGGGATTGTTCCGGTGTCGTTCCACGATCTCCAGGACAACGGAATCTAGGCGTTCTATGGCGCGGCGCAGGCGGACATTGTTTGGCGTTGGGACGGACATAGGCAGATCGAACAGGGACCAGACGCGCCGCTCGGAATCATCGAGCATAATGGCGACGCACTCCATAACGGTTTGTTTGACGTGGGGTGCGCTGATGCCGAAGAACGCTCTGATCATGACTTCCAGCGAGAGCGCCATCATGGAGTCGAACACATCGACCGGTGCATCTTCCCTCTCCGCCACCGACCAGCCGTCAAGCATCTCCGCCGTCGCACTCACGACGATATTATCGAACGCCTGAAGACGGTCCTTGTGGAACGCCGGCTGGATCAATTGCCGCTGGCGCCGCCAGTCGTCATCTTCGGCCATGACGAGACCGTCTCCGAGAACCGGCCGTAGCTTCTGATAGAAAGGGCTTTTGTGGTAATTCCGGTAGTTGCGCTGCAGCACGTGGTCGATGGCGTCCGGCTGGGCCACGAGAACCACCTTACTCGGCCCCAAATTCAGCGGCACAATCTCTCCGTGCTTTTGGCTGACTTCCATAAGATAGCGCAACGGATCCTGCCGGAGGTCGGGCAGATTGCCGAGAAAAGGGTTCCCTTTGGGCCGCGGCGCCTGCCATATGTCGGGCGCCCCGTCAGAGGCGCCCGGCGACGTAATGCTGCCTAAACTCATCCTGTGGGTTCCCGGTCCTGGAATTCATTGAGAAAGCAGATGTTTCCGGCCTCGTCGCAATCGAAACTCTGGTTCTGTTCGCTGTCGAGATCGTCCAGGGCAAGCGCCGCCGCGCCGACCAGAAGGGCCGGAAAGGTCATTCTCTCATACATCATCACCGCGTACAGATAATCCAGACATTCCCTGATGGCGGCCGGGTTCGTAAAATCTACGTCGTCAGGTATATTTTTCATGATTGATCTCTCTCTAAGCCGCGAGATCGGCAACGGAGGGAAAGACGTCACGGATGGCCGAATTAGTCGTTCCCGTCGCCTCGCGGATGCGTTCCAGTACTTCCAGGTTGGTCTTGAACCGGCCGGCTATCGCGGTGGTATTGCCGATTTTGTGCATGCCGCTTTGCCAGAAGGGGTGACAATCGATCCGTTTCAACAGCCGGGCGATACGGACATCGTAGGCGGTGATGATTTCCTCGATACCGTTCAACACGCAGAACTCGATCAATCCGCAGAACAGTTCGCCGGTCACCTTATTGACGGCCGCCAGCCCGTCGCGGCCGGAGTAGTTTCCGCCAACGGCGAAGCGGCTGGCTTCCCAGATTTCAAAAGAATTTGGCGCTTCTTCGTCCTCGAGCAGGAACGGAAACACATCGCGAATCATGTAGGAGCCGGTGGTCGGCAAAAGCCGCCAGGTCCCGGACAGTGCGCCATAATCGTCATACGCCAGAAAATAGATCGGGTTGACGTCGTCGAACTGGTCGCGCTCCATCCCGTCTTTTGACTCAACGTCCCAATTCATACGCTGGTTAAAAATCTCGTCGCGCAAACGAAACATGGATTCAAGTTCAGTGCGCCGACCGGGCACTGGGGCTGTGATGACGTCTAACATGGCAACCTCCTCGGTTTTGGTTGCCTGGATTGGACATCTTCACGCGCGGAAATACAGCCTCCCAACTTAGGGAGGGGTAGGGTGGAGAAGACCTAACTAATTGTAATAATTATATATTAAATAGCGATCGTGCCGCTGATAATCGCTTTTACGACCGCATGGTGTTTGCTGTACACGTTGAATTTGCGCATCGCGTTCTTCAGGTGGAAGACCACCGTTTCCTGGGAAATACCCACGATAGAGGCAATTTCGTCCGAGGTCTTGCCCTGAGCGGTCCACAGCAGGCATTCCCTTTCCCGGGGGGAGAGGGGGCGTGTCGGGTTTGTCTCATCGGACAGAACCTTTTTCATGACCTCGTCGTGGAAATACAGCGATAGCAGGTGGAGATCGTATTTAAACTCGCCGATCAACGACTGAAATTCCTTCGGGTTGAGATCCGAAGCGACAGTCAGGGTCGCAAAATCCGACCGGGGTCCATGAATGGGGATGGTGACGCCGTTCAGCATTCCGAATTCACTGGCTTCTTCGATGACCCGCCGCTCTTCCCTGAACTTGCGTCCGTTATCCAGCATATCCCGCCAGTTCAGGGGTGTGATGGTCTGCTGCGCGGTTGCGATGACCGGGTCTTTGTTGACGTAGCCCTGTTCCGAATAATGGTCGTGCCATTGTTCGGGATAGTTGGTCACCACATAGGGGCGGCCGTTATAGCTGCGGCCCCGAAAGGCGATATAGGCGTATTTGTCGAAGCCGATCTGGGTGATTGTTTTCGACAACTCGCCCTCAAGCGCTGCGGCGTTCTTTGCGCTGCCACAGGATTCGATAAAGCTGTTGAAGATCACGCTCATTCGAAACTCATGCTATGAAGATCGATCGAACAGGAAATTTAAACGCGAATAAGATTACGACGTTAAACCAATAAGGTCCATTTGACACCCAAAAACGCCTACCCCTTCGGTCACGATTGATCACGCCGGCGACATTGTCCCGGCGAGCACCCGGCCCGCTAATTCTTGGTGGGGGTGTCCTTCGCTTTCGGCAAGTCGAAATCCCACTGCCGCAGAGCGGGGATGGCGTCGTAGGCCGTGCGGTCCACACGGATCGGCGTGACCGTCGCGAACTTCTGGAGGTAGGCCGCCGAGTCGCTATCATCCGGCTGGTTGCGCTCGAATTTCAGGACGGGTTTGTATTTAACCCGTCTCCCGTCCGACATTTGACGCTTGAATCCAGTTACCTTCAGCACCAGGCCCCGGGCCGGCATGATCTTGACTCCGCGTACCTGGCCCGATGGCACGTTGACCGAGAGGAGAACGTCTTTGGGCGCTCCGTGGTGCGCCATTTGAGAGATGGTTTTTGCCGCCAGCCGCGCGCTCAGGTCGAAATTATCCTTGCGTCTCGACGATTGTGACACCGCAAGGGCCGGGACACCGTGAAGCATGGCCTCCATCGCCGCGCCGATGGTTCCCGAGTAAAGATTGATATGACCGACATTGCCGCCTTTGTTGATGCCGGATACCACGAAATCGAATTTTTTATTCTTACCCAGTATCATGATGCCGAAACGCACCGCGTCGGCGGGCGTCCCTTCGACTTCATACCCCACGAGTTTGCCGTCGCGACGGTGCGGAATGACCCAGGTCTCCCCCTTGAGAATTGTTGTCGATTGGCTGGCGCCCGATTGATCGTTCACCGGTGCCACCCTGAGAACCTCCGCGAAGGTGCCAAGCCGTTCGGTGAGAACGCGTATGCCCCGCGACTGGAAGCCGTCATCATTGGTCACCAGAATGCGTAGCCGCTTTTCGGCGGCGTTGGCGGAGAGCGCGGCCATGGGCGCGGCCGCGAGGAGCAGCATCGTCGCCGAAAGCATCAGCCTGCCCATGAGGCGTACTTTCGATCTAACAGATTTCGGCAGGGGTTTATGGAACATATTTCTATTTCAGGAAAACGTGGCAATAGCGGGTGTGATAATTCGGCTATGAACGGCGCTGCAGTGTGACAGACGCCCTTAGGTTGGACCAGCGCACCGTACGGGGTATTTGCTCCCGCCTCTCCGGGGTTTTAACCGGCGCAAGTTTGTCGTCTAATCCGGTGAAACGTCATCGACCACAGCTATGGGAGGCTTAATCATGTCAGGCAGCGCGCAATCCAACACCATCGATGTGTCGGCACCGCTCAAGGAATCGCTGAACAAGCTCGCCCTGGCGAGCCGCATTCTTGAAATGGAAGGTCATGGGAACTTTACCCTCGGCCATCTGGCCATGCGCGATCCGGAAGGGCGGGGGGTCTGGATAAAGCGCTGGGGCCTGACGCTGGGAGAGGTGCAGGATTGGAACGACCATCAGCTCATCGATTTCGATGGGAATCTGCTGTATGGCGATGGCGGCAAACGGCACAGCGAATGGCCGATCCATGTGGGGATCTACAAGACCCGCCCGGATGTCCAGGCCTCGGCCCATACCCATCCGCGCTATGGCACGGTGTTTTCCTGCACCAGCGAACCGCTGCGCGCGCTATCCAATGCCGGCAGCTATTTCCCGGGACCGCCGCCGCGCTTTACCCGCACCTCCGAACTGATCCGCGATGCCGCCGTGGGCGATGACCTGGCCGCCGTTCTGGACGATCACAATGCGGTCTTTCTGCGCAATCATGGAGTGGTGTTCTGTGGCGACTCAATCGAGAAAATGACCATCGTCGGCGTTAATCTGGAAGTCGCCTGTCAGCAGCAGCTGGAGATCGCGGCTTCCGGTCTGGCCTATGACTGGCCCGACGACGACGAGCTGGCGCGTAAGGCCGTAACAATGGGCGAGGGGCGCAACCTTGGCCTGTTCTTCAATTATTTTTCCAACAAGCTCGCCGCCACTCAGGAACTGGGCGATCCCAACTTGCCCGTGGAACGGCGCGGGAACTGACGGACCGGATTAATCTTTCGGACGGTCCATGGGGCCGTCGTCCCGCCCATGCAGGGCCCGCGCTTCGTCGATGGTCACCGTTTGGACCGCCGCATTGGCTTCCGCCAGCAATGTGGTCACCGATTTCGTAATGTCCTGTGACATCCCGGCGCCGCGCCGCCCACTGAATAATTGCATCCTGGCATTGACGGTAGGGGAAATGGTCTTTGGAATAAAGCGGGCTGCCTGTGCCCGGTGACGGAATGATGTGTCTATGATCCCCTTTGCCCCCGGTCAACCGGTGCTTCGTGTCGAAGACCGGCGCCATCTGACCGGCGGCGGCGCCTTCCTGGACGATTTGGCGGTGCCCGAGGTGACTTTTGCGGCGATGGTGCGCTCGCCCCACGCCCATGCCCGACTCGCCGGGATCAGGATCGACGACGCGGTTTCAATGCCCGGCGTGCTGGCCATCCTGACGGGTGCGGATTATGAGGCCGATGGGCTCGGTCGCATTCCCTGCCTCGATGAGTGCTGGAGACGGGATGGGTCACCGGTCTGGGTACCGCCGCGCCCCGCTTTGACAGCGGATTGTGTGCGCTATGTTGGCGAGATCGCCGCCATGGTTATTGCAGAGACCGCCGTGCAGGCACAGGAGGCGGCGGATTGTGTCGAGATTCTTTACGAGCCGCTGGCGGCGGTGGCCGGTATCCAACAGGCAATTGGCCCACGGGCAACCACAATGTGGGACGATTGTCCCGACAATGAATTGTTTTTTGACCATCAGGGGGATGAAGGTGCGGTCGATCGCGCCTTCGGGACGGCCGTGCACATTGTGCATCAGCGGCTGGTGCATCACCGATTATCGGCCAATACGCTGGAGCCGCGCGGCTATGTGGGCAGTTTTGAGGGGGAGACCGGCCGCTACCTTCTGCGCGGCGGAGGCCAAAGCCCGCACGGCCTGCGTGATCAGCTCGCCACCTATATTTTCGACATACCATCCGATCGCATACGGGTGATTACCGGTGATATGGGGGGTAGTTTCGGCATGCGCGGGCCGCTTTATCCGGAACAGGCGCTGGTGCTGTGGGCCGCGCGCCGCGTGGGCCGCCCGGTTAAATGGGTGGCCTCCCGCAGCGAGGGCTTTGTCAGCGACGATCACGGCAGGGATCTGATCAGCGAGGCCAGCCTCGCGCTGGATCAAGACGGGAAATTCCTGGCTCTGCGTGTTTCCGCCAATGCGAATGTGGGCGCGTATCTTGCGGTGAAGGGTCCCCGGGCGCCGCTGAATACGCTGGCGCTTTTGTCGGGGGTCTATGAAATTCCGGCGCTCCATGTGTCCATCTCCGGTGTGTGTTCCAACACCAACCCCACATCGCCCTACCGGGGCGCCGGCGGCCCGGAAGCGGCGACCATCCTGGAGCGGTTGATTGATAAGGCGGCGCGGAAAATTCAGATGGATCCCGTGACCCTGCGGCAGAAGAATTTCGTCGGTGCGGACAGCTTTCCCCACGATACCGGAATCGGGCTGATCTATGATTGCGGCGATTTCCCCCTTGTCATGAAGACGGCCATGGACCTTGCCGATTGCGCTGGCTTCGCGGCAAGACGCGACCAGTCGCGCGGCCGTGGCCGCCTGCGGGGCCTGGGCATATGCAACGCCATCGAACAGACCGCGCGGCCGAGCCCGGAGAGTGTCAGAATAACCCTCGATCCCGGGGACATTGCCCATATCGCCGTTGGCACCGCCTCCCAGGGGCAGGGTCATGAGACGATCTACCGCCAGATTATCTGTCCCGCGCTGGGGCTCGATCCCGATGCCATGCGGATCCGCGGCGGCGATAGCGATGCCGTTGTCAGCGGGGCTGGCACGTTCAACTCCCGATCCGCGGTGGCCGGCGGCAGCGCGGCGGTGCTGGCGGCGGAGAAAATCATTGAGGCCGGCAAGCCCACCGCTGCGTCTCTTCTGGAAGCCGCCATCGCCGATATTGAGTTTGACCGGGGAAGATACGTGATTGCCGGCACTGATCGCTCGGTAACCCTTGATGCGGTGGTTACCGAGGCGTCGGGTCTGTCCGCGGAAGCCATGTTTATTCCCGACTCTCCCACCTTCCCCAACGGCACCCATATTTGCGAGATCGAAATCGATCCCGAGACCGGCCGCGTGGCGCTTCAGCGCTACACCACCGTCGATGATGTGGGTAATGTGTTGAACCCCTTGCTGCTCGAGGGGCAGATACAGGGTGGTGTAGTCCAGGGAATGGGGCAGGCGTTGCTGGAAGCCATTCGCTTTGACCCTGAAACCGGTCAGACGGTGACCGGGTCCTTTATGGATTACGCCATGCCGCGGGCCGATGATGTGTGTGCCATCGAGACCCAATCGTGTCCTGTCCCGACCGCACTCAATCCTTTGGGCGTCAAAGGGGCGGGAGAGGCGGGAACGGTGGGGGCCGTGCCTGCCGTGATGTGCGCCGTCGCGGATGCGCTGGCGGCGCTGGGCGCCGATGATTTGGATATGCCGGCAACGCCTGAAACTATCTGGCGGGCCTTGTCTCAAAGAATGGAGAATTTAGCGGAATGAACGACGATATTCTCAAGAAGATAGCAGCCATTGCCGCCGATAACGGGCTCGATGCCCTGGTGGCCGCCAGTCCCGAGAACTTCGCCTATCTCGCCGGTTTCGTCGTGCCGTCCCATCACATCCTGCGCTGGCGCCACAGCATGCTGGTGGTGAAGCCCGACGCATCGGCCGCCGCCTTCACCGTCGATATGGAGGAATCCACGGTGGCCGGGCGGCTGCCGGGTATCCCGCTTACCAGTTGGGGCGAATTCACCGACAATTCCATGGAGGTGTTTGCCGGCTTGCTGCGCGACCTGTCGCTGACCCAGGGCCGGATCGGGATCGAGACCGATTATTTGCCGGCGCGGGATCTCGATATTCTGAAACGCGCGCTGCCGAAGGTCGAATTCGTCGCGTCCCAGGATCTGTTCAACCGGGCCCGGATGATCAAGACAGAGCGCGAACTGGATCTCCTCAAAAGATTGTCACGGATTTCCGATCAGGGGATCGCCGACGCGCTGGCCGGCGCCAGCGTGGGGTCGTCTGAAATGAAGATGGCGGCGGATCTGACCGGCGGCATCTATTCCCGTGGCGCGGAAGATTTCAAACTCATGATCATCGCCACCGGAGAGCGCAGCCAGCTCCCCAATGTGGGCCCCAGCGAGCGCCTTCTTGCCTCTGGCGATATCTGCCGTGTGGAAATTTTCTCCATCATCGGGGGGTATCATGCCGGGGTGTGCCGGACAGCCTATGTGGACAAGCCGCCGGATCATGCCGAGCGCATCTGGGCGATCCTCAGCGATGCCACATGCCAGCTACTGGAGATCATCAAGCCGGGCGCCAGCACGCGGGAGATCTATGAGGCCTATCTGAAAATGATAGCCTCCCTTGATATGCCGCCCATCGCCTTTGTGGGCCATGGTATCGGGTTGCATCTTCACGAGGACCCCTATCTCGGCGCACAGAATGATTGTGCGCTGGAGGCCGGTATGGTGCTCGGGATCGAACCGCTCATATACCGGACCGGTTACGGGTTTGGTCTGCAGAATAAGGATATGGTGGCGGTCACCGACACGGGATGCACTCTGGTGTCCGATGTCAGCGATACGCGCTCCCTAATCCGGTGCGGCGGCTAGTCGTACAAAACACAGAAAAGCGGCATGAGACCAACCAATTTAGGCGACGTCATCGACCCCGAACGGGATGCGGGGCTGACGGCTCTGATCGAGCCGGGGCCTCATGATGCGCGCCACTACAGCTATGGGGAGATCGACGAGGCGGCCCGGGCCGTGGCGCGGGCGCTGATCGGGCGGGGGCTGGAGACGGGCGATCGCGTTGCCATCCTTGCCGCCAACTCGGTGCGATATCTGATGGCCTATTTCGGTATCATGCGGGCCGGGCTGATCGCGGTGCCGGTGAACTTCAAGCTGCCCAGGGCGCTTGTGGATCATGTGGTGGGGGACAGTGGTGCCCGACTGGCCTTCGTGGATACGGATCGATTGCCGCAATTGCCGGACAATCTGCCCAGGATCGTCCTCGATGGCCAGGGCGCGGATGGCTACGAGAATTTTCTCGATCCCGGCCCCTTCGAGACCGCGACACCGTCGCCCGACGATATCGCCATGTTTCTCTATACATCCGGATCGAGCGGCCGGCCCAAGGGCGTGCCCCTGTCTCACGCCGGTCAGCTCTGGGTGATCGAGACGCGACTGCGGTTGGGACAGGATCTTGATCGCCACCGGCTGCTTGTCGCCGCGCCGCTTTATCACATGAACGGGCTGGCCATCAGCACCTTTGCCCTGGCCGCCCATGCCAGCGAAGTGCTGCTGACTCAATTCCGGGCCGATGACTATATCAAGGCCATCGAGCAATTTGGCTGTAGCTGGCTCACATCGGTGCCCACCATGCTGGCTCTCTTGGCTCAGGAGACGGCGCTGCTCGAAGCGACCGATCTGTCATCGGTCAGGATCGTCGCCATGGGATCGGCGCCGGTCAGCGACAATCTCATGGCCACATTGCAGGAGCGCTTTTCCGGCTGTGCCTTCGTCAACGGGTTTGGCACCACGGAAACCGGCGCCATCTGTTTTGGCGCCCATCCCGACGATTTGCCGCGGCCGCTGGTGTCGCTGGGGCATCCCATATCCGGGATTGATGTGCGGCTGGTGGCCGACGGCGAAAATGAACCGGATGAGGGCGTTCTTCACATAAGGTCACCGGCGCTGATGACCGGCTATCACAATCTGCCCGAGAAAACCGCGGAGGTGATGACCGATGACGGGTATTTTGTGACCGGTGATGTCATGCGGCGGGACGAAAACGGGTTTTTCTATTTTGTCGGCCGCGACGACGACATGTTTGTCTGCGGTGGCGAAAATATCGTACCGGCGGCAATCGAGCGCATGCTGGAGACCCATCCCGACATCGAACAGGCCTGCGTGGTGCCCGTCGCCGATGAGATCCGCGGCCACATGCCCGTGGCTTATGTCGTCCGGCGCTCGGACAGCGATCTGGCGGAACAGTCGGTCAAGGACTTCGCGTTGGCCAACGCGACACCCCAGGAACATCCGCGCCGGGTTTTCTTTTTGGATGTATTACCCCTGGCCGGAACCAACAAGATCGATCGTCACGCTTTGACTCAACGCGCCGCCCAAGAGCTAAGGTCCTGACGCATGCGCTTTTTTGTTGCGTCAGCAGGAGAATGAGCATTTTGAGACTCTGATTTCAGGGTCCGAGCCATATCACCCCCACCCTAACCCTCCCCCATCGAGGGGGAGGGGACTTAAAGGAGCAAGTTCCTTAAACACTTTCCCTCCCCCTTCTACAGGGGGGAGGTGTAGGTGGGGGG
>JABJKO010000265.1 GCA_018660305.1 Rhodospirillaceae bacterium | reverse complement strand
CTGGCCAATACTCTCGATGGCGGTGCCGGTAACGACACGCTGGTTTCCACGGGTATTGACAACCAGCTCGACGGCGGCGCGGGAAATGACGTGCTGGCGGGCGGCGCCGGAAACGAGACCTATACCTTCAATCTGGGCGATGGTTCCGATGCGATTGTCGATCTTGGCGGCTCGGACGTCCTGCAGGTTAACGGTGATGTGGCCGACTGGAGCAACATCGACATCCAAGCAACCAAGGGCGATGACGGCTCCTTCCTCAACCTGATGTTTTCCGAAGGGGGAAATCAGCTGGGCGACGTCACCATCGATCTCGCCAACGGCAGCATGGTTGAAACCCTTCGGATGGGAGATGGCTCCGAGTTAAGTGTCCAGGACATCTACGACAGCGCCCTGGAAATCTCGACCGTCAATCTGGATGCCATGTCGGCGAGCCTCGACGCCGTGCTCGATGGCCCGGACGGCACCTCCGAAACCGGCGATCTCATGGAAATGGTCTTCGCCGCGGACAATGCATCCGATTTTCAGGACGACCCCGCCGAAGGCGAGTTCTTCGCTTAGAGCAACCTGCGTTCATTCGAACGTAGGCAAGTTGCTCTAAACTCGTAGAATAGATCAAATTATCTGCACAAAATTGATTCCAATTTTTGCAGTTTGATTTAGGCAAACCTTAAACAGGCAACGGGAAGGCGGCTCTCTAGATCGAGGGCCGCCTTCTTTGCCTGTCCCTTCCGGACCAGACGCGGACCGTTCGTATGCCCCAATAGGAAGGTCGCTACTGGGGTCAAAGCGTAAGAATACAACACCCAGACCGGCCCTCCTTTTGTTGTTGGCCTTGCAATATGGGGTTCGAACGGGGAGTAACACGATGATGACCCACTGGTTCGCACATTCATCGCCTGCAGCGCGATATCATCGCGAGTTGATCAGATTGAAGGATTTTAATTCCTTGTGGGAGAGCCAGTAGACTTTTGCTTGGTCGGTGTCGAGGCCGGGCGCCAGCAGGCGCAGGGACACGCCCATGCGGACCAGATGCTCCGCCTTGTCGGCCACCACCTTGGCGGCGGCCTGTTCGATCGTGGTGATAACCTGGCGCATGCGGGTATCGATCGGTATTTTTGAGCGGCGCGCCAAAATGTCCTTCACCTTGCCGATGGTCCCCTTGTCGTTGATTTGGGTCGCCATATGAACGCCAAGTTTGGCGTCCTCGTCCGCGAACCGCAAGACCCCTCCCATGAAGGCCCAGACGCAGGCGCTGGCGCACATCGCCTTGCCCGGTACCCGGGTGACCCGGTCCAGATCACGCAGGGTACGGCCTATTTTAATGCCTTCCTTGAAGATGCCGCCGGGGGAATTGAAAAGAATTTCCTGAATGTCCGGATCTTTGCGCAGCCACTCGCGCAAAGTGCGGGCATCACCCTGGGCGATCTTGCCCTGGGCGACCAACACACGCTGACCGTCGTGGCGGTCCACCTTGAAAGTCAGTGCCCGTGCCTCGCCGATGGCGCCAAGGGAAAGAAAGCCCGCCGCCGCAACAACCAGTACTGTCAGCCTTGGACCCATCGCCCGGAACTGCCGACCCGGCAATATTCCGTCGTCTCTTCTATTTCCCGGCCTTCGATATAGGCGACCTGGGTAACCGTCCTGCATGTCTTGCCCGCCCTCTCGATCTGGTTATTGACCGGCGTGGCATAGCCGTGGACGGAGGTATTTTCCTCGCTCCGCCATTCGACACGATCCCCCGTGGTCGCGGCCAGGGCGGTCGTCCTGGCTTCATCCGCCGCGATCCTGTCAGCCTCGTCCAGCTTAGCACCAATCATCGCGCCCGCGACACTGCCGGCGATACCGCCCAGCGCCGCGCCAAGTTGCGCCCCGCCGCTGCGGCTGCCGATCAAGGCGCCTGCAATGCCGCCGATGATCAGGCCCACCGCGGCGCCGGTGTCTTTTTGTGAATCCGTTGTTTGACAGGCCGATGTCAGCACCAGAAAGGACAACATAGCCGATATCATGATCGAAGTACGTGCAAGCTTACCCATCGTAACCAGCTCCCTATATGCAGTGTATTATTTTTTTATACCGTCATCATAGGTTGTTGCACGTTACTGTCAATTTATGCCGTTGCAATACTACTTATCGTCCTGTAGTCCGATGACCGGATCATAACAACTTGCGCATGACGTGCTGGCGATTGGTGGTGAAGGGGCGCACCTGACCGGCCCAGCGGCCGGCCTCCACCGCCTCGGCCCAGGCCGGGCTGTTCAGCACATCGGGACTGTCCACTTCATAGATCGCGATATAATGGGGCATGCCCTCGCCGGTTATGGCCAGCTCCTCCCCGCCCATGCTCAAGGTCGCGGGCACGGTTTTCAGGCGCGAGACGGCAACCACGCCATCGACCTCCAGCAGAGCCGGAATATGTTCCTGGTCGTAAACTTCATTGAACAGATCCTCTTTGTCGGCCTGGACATCCATGCTGACCATGAAGGCGTATTTGGCGGTAAAGGGCATTGGAGACCTCTCTGATTGAACATCTGGCGACGATTGGCCGCCTGATGCTATTCTAGAGCAATTCCGATTTAATGTGAATCGCCCAAACCAACTTGGGCGATTCTAAGTGGTTGGAAAAATTGCTCTATTCTTAAAGATTCAGAGCATTTCCAATTCGGAAATGCTTTGGCACGAACGTCGGAAGAACATGGAGGAACCATCGTGCTGACAATGACCAAGGAACAACGCCGTGCCTGGGACATCGACGGTTATTTTGTCCTGGAAGGTGCATTCGACCCAGACGAGGTCGCCTTCCATGCGGCCGAGATTGACAATCTGCGGGCCAGTCCCGGTTGGGAGCCAACCAATCTGCAGCGCGGCCACTATGGCTGGGTCGAACATGGCGACCCGGATCCCGAAAGCTTCATGGACCGGCGGGATCTGCTGTCCTACCACCAGTGTTTTATTGATCTGATCGATCGTCCCGGCGTGTTCGACCTGGTGGTCGACATCATGGGGCCTTATCTGGCGTTCTCCATGTCCCAGGCCATCGTGCGCGCCTCAACCACTGAATTCGAGGGCTATACCCACACCGACGGCGGTGAGGGCCTGCGCCGCATCCGGGTTACCGAAACCTCCCGGCCCCTGGCCATGAAGGCGCTGTATCTGTTGACGGACGTGACGGAAGAAGATGCCGCCAACTTCACGGTCTTTCCCGGCAGCCACATGCGGCCCTTCCCGGAACTGGACGAACCGGTGGTGACGCCGAAAACACCTGGCGCCGTGCCGCTGATGGGCAAGGCCGGCGACTGCGTTCTGTTTTCCCACTCCCTGTGGCATGGACCCAGCCAGAATATCTCCGGCCGGGCGCGCAAGACCTTGCTGTACAATTACTGCCAGCAGTTCATGCGCCCCTATGATTACGCCATGGTGGCCGAGGTGGCGGAGCGCTGTTCACCGCGTCAGAAGAGATTGCTGGGCGATCTGGGCTTCGACTTCCGGCCCGGCTCCTACACCTACGTGCCCGAGGATCAGATTGAACTGATCATGAACGGCGCCGCCTGAGCCATACCGCTTCCGATGGTGCCGAACATGCATCTGGCGTTTGTGCTGGGCCACGGGCCCAGCCAGCACTCCATCGGCGCCTGGAGCCTGCCGCGCGCCTATCGGGGCTTCAATTATGCCCAGCCGGCTTTTTGGGAACATCTGGCCCGGACCCTGGACCGGGGCTGTATCGACATGCTGTTCTTTGCCGATATGTATGGCGTCTATGATGTGTTCGAGGGCGGCATGGATGCGACCGTGCGTTACGCCATCCAGTTCCCCTTGCACGACCCCGCCCCCCTGGTCCCCATACTGACCCGCGCCTCGAAAGGGCTGGGCGTGGGTATTTCCATGTCCACCACCTATGTACCGCCCTACATCACGGCGCGGACCATGGCCACGCTGGATCATTTGAGCGAGGGGCGGGTGGCCTGGAACGTGGTCGCCAGTTATGGCCGCAACGCCGCCGCGCAGTTCAATATGACCGAGGAACTGTCGAAGGAAGAGCGCTACCAACGGGCCGAAGAATATATGCAGGTCTGTTACAAGCTGTGGGACAGTTGGGAGCCGGATGCCCTGGTCATGGACCGGGACAGCCTGACCTTCGCCGATCCGGCCAAAGTGCATAAGATCCATCACAAGGGCGATTATTTCCAGGTCGAAGGTCCCCTTGACGTGGCCCCCGGCCCCCAGGGCCGACCGGTTATCATTCAGGCCGGCGGCTCGGGCCCGGGCATGGCCTTCGCCGGCCGCCATGCGGAGGTGCATTTCGCGACCTCGTCCAGCATTGACGGGATGCGTGAACACCGGGCCCGGATCGATGACAGCGCCCGCGCGGCGGGCCGGCTGCCGCAGGATATACGCATGCTCTGGGCCTCTTCCGTCTTTGTCGGCGAGACGGAGGCCGAGGCCCGGGCCAAGGATGAGGCCCTGCGCGCCGTGGTCCCGCCCGCGGGCGGCCTGGCCCTGATGTCGGGGCATTTCGGCGTCGATTTTTCCCAACTGCCCAGCGACGTGCCGATCGAGCAGACGGGCATAGAGGAAACCCCCGGCATGCAGGGTGTGGCCAACATGCTGCTGCGGGATTATGCCGGGCAGACCCTGGCCGAAGTGGCGCGCATGTACGGCAATGGCATGGGCGGCTTTCGTGCCATCGGTACGGCCTCTCAAGTAGCCGACAAAATGGAAGAGGCCTATGAGGCATCGGGCGGCCACGGTTTCATGTTTCGCTGTAATGAATTACCCGGCAGCGTCAGTGACGTGGTGGATCTGCTGGTCCCCGAATTACAGCGCCGCGGCCGCTTCCGCACGGCCTATGAAGGCGATACCCTGCGCGAGCGGCTGCTAGCGGATGACTAATATCGAAAAAGGAATGGTTCCGAGATGACGAGTAATTACGAGGCCAAGATCAATGCTCTGCGCGAGGACGCGTTGAACATCCGGCGCAATGTCTGGCGCGCCCTGCGTGGTGCGGGGTCGGGGCATATGGGTGGCTCGTGCTCGGCCGCGGATTTGCTGGCGGCATTGTATTTTGATCATCTGCGTCTGCGGCCCCAGGAACCCAACTGGCCGGGCCGGGACCGCTTCGTGCTGTCCAAGGGCCATGCCAACGCCGCGCTGGGCGCTGCACTGGCTCGGGCCGGGTTCATTGATGACAGCGTGTTGGACCAGTTTTATGCCTATCAGTCGCCGTTCGGCATGCATCCCGACATCAAGATGCCCGGTGTCGAGATGTCAACGGGGGGCCTGGGACATGGCCTGTCGGTAGCCATCGGCATGGCCTTGGGCGCGCGCATGCAGGGCAAGGACTTTCGTACCGTCGTCATGCTGGGCGATGGGGAATTGCAGGAAGGCTCCAACTGGGAGGGAGCCATGGCGGCAGCGCAGTTTAAGTTGTCAAATCTGACGGCGATCCTTGATTACAACAAGATCCAGCAGAGCGGCCCCGTGGCCGAGATGCAGGACCTGGAGCCGCTGGCCGAGAAATTCACCGCCTTCGGCTGGGCCGTGCGGGAAATCGACGGCCATGACATGGCCGCCATTGTCGAGGCCCTGGATGCCTTGCCCCATGCGGCCGACAAGCCTTCGATGATCATCGCCCATACCGTCAAGGGCAAGGGCGTCAGCTTCGCCGAGGATAGTTTCCTGTGGCACAACAATCTGGTGACCGACGAGGTTTACGAGAAGGCCATGGCCGAATTGGGAGATGGCGCATGACCGGTGCAAAGCCTGACACCGGGCGCCCCGAATGGGACGTGAAGTCGGAAGATCAATCACGCCTGGCATTTGGTCTGGCGGTGGGGGAGTTGGCCCGGCGCGACGACAAGGTGGTGGCGATCTCGGCCGATACCATCGATCTGTTCGGGCTGCGCGGGTTCCTCGAAGCCAGTCCGCATCGGTTGATCGAGGCCGGCATCGCCGAGCAGAGCGCCATGGGCATGGCATCGGGCCTGGCGACCACGGGTATGCGGCCCATCCTTTGCGGCTATGCACCCTTCATCACCACGCGCTCGTTAGAACAACTGCGCAACGATGTGGCCTACGCCAATCAACGGGTGGTGATCGGGGCGGCCTGCGGCGGCATCGTCCTGGCCATGGCCGGTGGGACGCATCATGCGGTGGAAGATCTGGCCATCATGCGCAACATGCCCAACATGACGGTAATCGTGCCGGCGGACGCCCGGCAGACCTGGCATGCGGCCCTGGCGACGGAGCAGCTGGACGGCCCCAGTTATATCCGTTTGGGTGGTAAATTCGCCGAGCCTCCCGTGACCGAGATCGCGGCCGATTTCCAGATCGGCAAGGCCGAGCAGATGCGGCCAGGCGGGGATATCACGGTCATCGCCTGTGGCTGCATGGTGCCCCCTGCGATCGCGGCGGCGGACGCTCTGACGGGCGAAGGCATAGGCGTTCGGATCCTGAACATGCATACCATAAAGCCATTGGACCGCGAGGCGGTGCTGGCGGCGGCTGCCGACACCGGGGCCATTGTCACGGCCGAGGAACATCGCACCAGCGGCGGCCTGGGCGGTGCGGTGGCCGAGTTACTGGCCCGGGAACAACCCACCGCCATGCGCATGGTCGGCATGCCCGACGAATTCGCCATTGTCGGCCCCACCGCCAGGGTTCGGGAACATTACGGTATGAGCCAGCAAGCCATCGATACGGCCTGTCGGGAACTTTTGGCCTAGGAGTTGGTGTTATGAAGATCGGTTTGTTCGGCATCAACATGGGGCAGGAAGAGGCGCCGGACAACTTGCCGCTCCTGGCGGCGCGGGTAGAGGCGTTGGGCTTCGAATCCGTCTGGACCGGGGAACATGTGATGATCCCCCTCGAATACGGCTCGCAATATCCCTACAACAGCTCCGGCCGGATCGGCGCGCCGCCCGAAACCCATTTCATCGATCCTCTGATCGCGCTGTCGCACATCGCAGCGCATACCACCACCTTGCGTCTGGGTACCGGCATCAATCTGCTACCCCAAAGCAATCCGCTATTGTTCGCCAAACAGGTGGCCAGTCTGGATCATCTTTCCAAGGGCCGCCTGCTGCTGGGACTGGGTGTCGGCTGGCTGGCGGAGGAATTTCAGGCCATGGGGGCGGAGTTCAAGGGCCGGGGCAAGCGCTTCGACGATTATCTAATGGCGGTGAAGAAAGTCTGGTCGGGCGAGGTGGTCGAACATCAAAGCGAGTATTTGCATTGGTCCGGCTTCAAGAGCTATCCCCTGCCCCATCGCCAGCCAGGTCCGCCGATCATCATTGGCGGCCACAGCAAGGCCGCCCTGCGCCGCGCCGTCGCCCATGGAGACGGCTGGTTCGCCTTTCCCAGCGGCAAGGATGAGTTCGCCGGTTTGGTGGCGCAATTGCGGGATTTGTCCGAGGCAGCGGGACGCGATCCGGCAAGTATCGAGATCACCACATTATGGCGGGACTACGACGGTGGCCTGGAAACCCTGGAAAGTTATCGCGATCTGGGCGTCAGCCGCCTGCTGGTGCCACAGGGTCTGCTCGCGCGCGGCAACCTGGACGAAAACCTGGCCGCTTTCAGCGAAGAGGTGCTCGCCAAGATCGCGCCATAAGATAGGCATTTCAACGGCGGACCAGCGCGGCTACCATCACGTCAGATAATTGTACCCATAAGGAAACCTGAACCATGATCGGCTACACCACCATTGGAACCAACGACCTGGAAAAAGCCACGGCCTTTTACGATGCCCTGTTCGCAGACCTGGGTGTAAAGAAAATAACACCCAACGAACGCCTGGTGCTGTGGTCCAGCAAGGCCGGTGCCGCCATGATCGGCGTCATCAAACCGTTTGACGGTCAGGCCGCGACGGTCGGTAACGGCACCATGGTGGCGCTGATGGTTGACGATGGCGAGACCGTGGCCAAGCTGTACGCCAAGGCCCTGGAATTGGGTGGCAGTGACGAGGGCGAAGTGGGCCCGCGCGGCGGCGGGGCCATGACCTTTGGTTATGTCCGCGACCTGGACGGCAACAAACTGGCGTTTTATGCCGCGAAATAGATCCATGCCGGCGGTTGGTTCGGCAGCAATGTAGTGGGAGAAAATGTCATGAGCGCGATATCACCCGCGGCCGAAGCCACCGCCATCGGCGTGACACCATTGACCCTGCATATTGGCGCCGAGATTTCGGGCGTCGATCTTGCCCAACCTTTGACGGCCCATCAGGTGGCGGAGATCAATGACGCCTTGGTGAAGTGGAAGGTGATTTTCTTCCGCGATCAAAATTTGGACCATGCCCGCCATGTGGCCCTGGCCCGGCAGTTCGGCCAGCCGACCATCGGCCACGCGGTGTTCGGCCATGTGGACGGATTTCCGGAGATTTACTCGGTCGCCAAGGCCCGCACCGCCAACAGCCATCGTGATGAACGGCTGACCACGCCCTGGGCCGGATGGCATACGGATATCACGGCGGCGATCAATCCGCCCATGGCATCGATCCTCCGCGGCGTGACCATTCCGCCATTCGGTGGCGATACCATGTGGACCAATCTGGCGGTGGCCTACGAGGCCTTGTCGGAGCCCATCAAGAAACTGGTCGACGGATTGCGCGCGATCCATGCCTTCGTCCCCCAAGCAGGCGCAAGTGCCACGGATGAATACGATAAAAGCGTCAAACGCCGGGCCTTGAAAAGCGAACATCCCCTGGTCACCGTGCATCCCGAATCCGGCGAACGGCTGTTGTTCCTCAGCCCCTCGTTCGTGAAATCGATTGTCGGCCTCAGTCCACGGGAAAGTCAGCGGATACTTGAAATGCTGTGGGAGCACCTGGTGCGGCCGGAATTCACCGTCCGTTTCAAATGGAACGCCGGGGATATCGCCATGTGGGACAACCGCAGCACCGCCCATCTCGCGCCGAGCGATATTTTTGCGTCGGATATGGACCGCCAGCTTTACCGCATTACCCTGGTTGGAGACATTCCGGTCGGCATTGACGGCAACCCATCTCGATCATTGGAAGGCGCACCCATATTGTCCGTGGAAGAGGAACTGGCCAGCCGCTGACCCGCGCACAGGTCTCCTTGGCCAACCCCGCTATCGGCGGGTATCGATACGATACGGCGTCTTGCGTCTTGTGAGCTTAACCTGAACGACATCCCCGTCCCAATTCCGTTCGTATTTGCGATTTTAGTTGACCAAAGCAGCAGTTTACACTCGTCTTTAGAATTATTTTAAGCTTTCCGCATATAAATTGACCTTTCTACGCGCCAATTGGAAATCGGCCCGACAGAAGCATGCGGATGAACCAGCTATCCGGTGGAAAACTGATTTTGGGTGCGGCTGTCGCCGCAGCTATCTTCGCGTTCGATTTATTGCTGCCGCTTGGTGTCGCGGCGGGCGTACCTTATGTGTTTCTGGTCTTGCTTGGTATGTGGGCGCCCAACACGCGGCACGTTTTCGCGCTGGCCGCGCTTGGCAGCATCCTCACCATTGCAGGTTATCTACTATCAGCCATGGGCGGGGTGCCGTGGGTGGTTCTGACCAATCGGGCATTGGCATTTTTCGTCATTTGGTCGACCGCCCTGTTGGTGGCGCATCGAAAACAGGGGCAGGAAGCGTTAAAGCAGGCCTTTGATGAGCTGGAAGAGCGCGTAAACCTGCGCACCGTCGAACTTCGCGAAAACGAAGCACAACTACGGATGATCACCGATCATCTGCCCATACTGATCGCATATATCGATACGGAAGAACGATACCGGTTCGCCAACTCCAAGTTCGAAGAAATTTTCATGCGGCCCCGGTCCCAAATTATTGGCCACCGGCTGGCGGACCTGACCGGCGCGGAGGCCTATGAAAAATTGAGACCGCGCGTACACTCGGCATTGTCAGGCGAAATGGTTCAATTCGAAACCGAACTTGTCTATCCCGACGGCGTGCCCCGATCACTTGATTTGACATATGTGCCGGATTTTACGGAAACCGGCGAGGTGAAGGGTTATTTCGGTCTGGGCATCGATATCACCGAGCGCAAAAGTGCCGAAGAGGACCGCAATCAGGCGCTGATCGAGGCCGAAAAGGCAAACAAGGCCAAGACTGAATTTCTTGCCGGCATGAGCCATGAGTTACGCACCCCCCTCAACGCCATCCTTGGTTTCGCTGAAATTATCAGCCTCGAATATTTCGGACCGCTCGGGCAGCAGAAGTATAAGGAATACGCCGCCGACATATATGCCAGCGGCGAACATCTGTTGGCGCTTATCTCGGATATTCTTGACATCTCGACCATCGAGGCGGGAAAGGTCTCCCTGAATAAGGAGCACCTGCCTATCGAAGAGGTTGTCTCGGAATGTATGAATGTCGTGGCCAACAATGCGGCGACCAATGGTCTTGCTCTCAAGACAGAATTAGCCGACGCCCCGCCCTCGATATTTGCCGACCGGCGGGCCATACGGCAAATCCTTTTGAACATCCTGACCAATGCCATCAAATTTACGCCCCCCGGGGGCAACATCGATTTGCGGGCGCGCGAGTCGGAGAACGACATCGTCTTAGAGATCGAGGATACGGGGTCCGGGTTTCCAGAGGATAAACTACATGAATTGACCGAACCCTTCGCCAGACTGGAACAGGATCCCTATCGGCCGGTCGAGGGTTGGGGGTTAGGGCTGGCGATTACAAAGTCGCTGATCGATCTCCACCAAGGCACGTTGGAAATAAACAGCCAAGTCGGCCATGGAACGACCGTAACAGTTAGAATTCCGAAGCACGCTCCCTGAAAGGGTCTCCACCGCCGGTCCGACACTTGCCGCGCCTGGGCGCGGACGCTAGAGTCTCGCTATGTTCGATAGCAGCACAATTGCCGTGGTCATTGGTACGTTTTTTCTTGCCGGCACCGTAAAAGGCACAATCGGCCTTGGTCTGCCGTCAGTCACCATGGCTGTCCTGACCCTTATCATTGACATACCCACGGCAATGGCGTTCTTGCTCGTGCCCTCGTTCGCGACCAATCTGTGGCAAGCCACCGTGGGCGGCCATGGCCGGGCCATCGTGCGGCGAATTTGGCCCTTCCTTTTCATGGCGACCTTAACGGTTTGGCTTGGCGCCCAGGCGCTGACCAGGATCAATCTGTCCTATCTTTCCGTGTTACTGGGGCTGCTGCTGATCGTCTATGGCACTGTAAGCCTTGCCGGCCCACGCCTAACGCTCTCGCGACGCAGGGAAATCTGGGCCGGACCTATTGCCGGCATGTTCAATGGTTTATTGGCCGGGATGACGGGCTCGTTTGCCGTACCCGGCGTCATGTTTTTCCAGGCCATCGGCCTCCCCCGCGACAAAATGGTTCAGGCCATGGGAATTCTTTTCACGGCTTCCACCCTGGCCCTCGCCATCGCGCTGCGGGACAGTGGTCTGTTGAGCCTGGCCCAAGGCCAAATGTCGGCGGTGGCACTGTTGCCAGCGCTTTTGGGCATGGCACTCGGCCAGCGCATTCGGCGAAGGCTGTCCGAGCAGTTATTCCGGCGCATCTTCTTCGCCGCGCTGCCGCTCATGGGTCTGTTCATTATCATCAAGGCGGTCGCCGGCCTTTGAATTATGATGGGCACCAGCTAATCTTTCGCGCAACAGGAAAGAGAAGGTTGCAGCATGACCGCATATTTGATCGTACGGGCCGAAGTGGAACCATCGGCAAGAGATGGATTTGATACTTGGTACCAGAACGAACATTTGCCCGATGCGCTGAAGGCATTCAACGCAGTGTCCGCGAAAAGAGGTTGGAGCAGCGTGGAACCCAATGTCCATATTGCCTTCTACGAATTTCCGGACCTCGATGCCGCCAACGCATTGATCAATTCAGAAATCATGGTGGGCTTCATCAAGGAATTTGATCGCCATTGGGAGGGCAAGGTCGTACGAACAAGGGAACTGGTCGAGTTTTCCCAGAAGATCTAACATCAAAATGAACCCGGTTGCCGGGACGAGGAGAGAAAAACATGACACAGACAATCGAGCAATTCGGCAGCCGATGCCATGACATCCTGAAGCAAAATCCGGGCCCCGAGGGGCGGGAGGAAGTGCGCCGGGATCTGGAGAAGATGCTGATAGACGAAGATTTCCTGGCAGCCCATCTGGGTCCCGACGCGGATGCGCCGCGGCGGATAATTTACGAAGATCCGGAACTGAAGTTCTGCATTCTGGCGCATGTCTTCCAGGGATCGAACGAATCCGCGCCGCACGACCATGGTCCGACCTGGGCAATATACGGCCAGGCACGCGGTACCACGGAGATGACGGAATATGACATTGTCACCGCATCCAAGGATGGAGAACCCGGCAAGGTCGAGGCCGCCAAGACCTACAAAATGGACCCGGGCATGGCCGTGGCCTATGACGTGGGCCAGGTGCATTCACCCAAACGCACGGGCGAAACCCGCCTAATCCGCATCGAAGGCGTCAATGTCACCACGGTCAAACGCACACCCTACGAGCGGGCCTAATAGAGTGCTAAAAGACTTTTTTTGCATTCAAGTTTGGTTTGTATTCGTCATTCTCGCGAACGCGGGAATCCACACGGAGTCTGAAATTTAATATTTTTCAATGTCTTACACGACGCGGCAGATACAGGCATGGATTCCCGCTTTCGCGGGAATGACGTCGTAGGGCCGGAATTTCTAGATTTTCAGCAGCCGCCTCGCGCCTCAACTCAAAAGATCGCGAAAATGCCGCAGCGTGCGCGCCCGCGCCTGGCTTGCCGCGGCTTCGTTGTAGGGTGGATAGCCGTATCGGTTAAAGCCATGTTCGGCGCCGGGGTAGACATGAATATCCACATTCTCCCATGTCCCCATGCGGGCCTGGATCGCCTCCACGGCCGCGGCCGGCACATGGGGATCGTCTCCGGCGAAATGCATCAGGATGGGGCAATTCAGGTTGCCGGCTTCGTCCAGATGCTGATCGATTTGCACGCCGTAATAGCTCACCGCCGCCTTGATCTTGTGCCGCGTGCCCGACAGATAGGTGAACTTACCACCCAGGCAAAAACCCATGACCCCGATTTTGCCGGTGCATCCCTCCAGCGCGCCGAGGGCGGCAATGGCATCGGCCAGGTCATCGGCGAACTGGTCGGTGTCCAGATCAGCGCGCAGGGATTGCGCCTTGGCCCGGCCTTCGTCGGTATAGGGTAGATAGCAACCGGCTTCCTGTCGCCAATAGACATCCGGCGCGATGACGCAGAATCCTTCGGCGGCGTAGCCATCGGCGACCGAGCGGATATGTTCATTGGTATTGAAAACCTCGGGCAGCAGGACGATACCCGGCGCCGGCGTGGTTTCCGGCAAGCTCAAATAGGCCGCGAAGACCCCGCCCGTCGCCGCCTTGATTTCGATTTCCCGGCCCATTCAATGCATCCCTGATAATCCCAGTTCCACACATGTAATACCACCTTACAATGATAGGGACCTATAGATGCTTCACGGTCATGGATATGTCCCCTACACTCAGCCTTGTCATTTCAGGAATTATCCAGTCATTCAAACAGAGGTTTGCCAATGTCCGCCTTCTATGAACTTCGTCAATATAAAGTGCTCCCCGGTAAGATCGACGCATGGGTTAAGGTGATGGAGGATGAGATCATCCCCTTCCAGGTATCAAAAGGCATGGTTATCTGCGGCAGTTTTCAGGGCGAGGAAGACGACAGCGTCTATATCTGGCTGCGCCGTTTTGAAAGCGAGGCGCAGCGGGAAGAACTCTACAAGGTGGTATACGAGTCGGATTATTGGAAAACCGAAATTGCCCCCAGGGTACCGGAGTATCTGGACCGGCCGAACAATGTGGTAACCCGAATCATTCCGACGACGAAATCCACGGTCCGTTGAGGCCTCGATCGGATACCATTCCCGCGCATCAGAACCGATGAACGACACCGTAACAGATAGAGTAGCGGCGTTCGTGGCGCGCACGGCGTGGGATGACATTCCCGAAGTTGTGCGCCACGAGGCGAAGCGGTCTTTGTTGAACTACTTCGCCACCGCGATCGCCGGCAGCGGCGAAGAGGCGATGGATAAGAGCCTGGCTGTCCTTGCCCCATTTTCAGGTCCGGGCCAATGCAGTCTTATCGGCCGCCCGGAGCGGGTGGATATGGCGCTCGCCACCTATCTGAATGCCATGAGCGCCAATATCTTTGATTTTGACGACACCCATCAGGCCACGGTGATCCACCCCACGGCGCCCATCGCACCGGCGTTATTCGCGTTTGCCGAAACTCGGGCTTGCGATGGCAAGTCGCTTTTGAAGGCATTCGTGCTTGGCGGAGAAATGGAATGCCGCATCGGCAATGCGGTGTCGCCCTCCCATTACGTGCGCGGCTGGCATATCACATCCACCTGCGGCGTCTTCGGCGCGGCGATTGGCGTCGGCAACCTGATTGGCTTGGATGAAGAGCAATACGCCTGGTCCCTCGGCCACGGAACCGCGCAATCCGCGGGCATGGTTGAGACAATCGGCACCATGTCCAAAAGCATCAGCGTCGGCAATGCCGCGAGGAACGGCCTTTTATCGGCTTTGATGGCCAAGGAGGGTATTTCCGGGCCCAGCGATCCACTGGCGGGGGAGCGCGGCTACCTGTCCGTCTTCTCCGATCAGGCAACGGTCAGCGAGTTGACGGATGGTTTAAGCGAGATTTGGGAAATCGCCAAAAATACCTACAAGCCCTATCCGGCCGGTATTGTTCTGCACCCGGTGATCGAGGGTTGCATCCGGCTCCACCATGAAACCGGGCTTCGCGCCGAGGATGTCGTCGCGGTCGAAGTGACGGCGCATCCCCTTTTGCGGGAGCGCGCGGACTGGCCGGATGTCACCACGGGACGGCTATCCCAGGTTAGCGCCCAGCACGCCATTGCCATTGCCCTGCGCCGCGGCAGCGCCGGCCTGACGGCGTTCAATGACGCGGCGGTCGCCGAAACCCGGCGCGATGACATCCGCCCGCAAGTCACTTTCATCGATGATGCCGACCGCGCCATTGAATCCGTCCATATGATTGTACACACCCGCCAGGGACAATCGCATACCATAGAGATCACAACTGCCAAAGGCGGTCCGGCAAATCCCATGACGGACGGGGAGTTGGAGGAAAAGCTTGCCGAACTTGCGGCCTATCGCGGGTTTGATGGAAATATCCGCGCTATTTCCGACGCCGTCTGGTCACTCGACGGGACCGAGGACGCGGCTGAAGTCATGAACATGGTCGGTACGCAGTCCTAGTGGTGTTTCGATCCGGCCACCGTCAAGTAAAAGGTCGCCAAATCACGCCGTTCGAGTTCGTGAATATGGAGATGGTAAGGAGACGGTCGATCCGATCATCGTCGCGGGACATGGGCATGTAAATATGTTCGGCGTCGAAAATTTCCTTGCCCACCACATGGGCCTTCGCCGTGAAACGCAGGGGGCGGCGGCTTTGCATTACGACGTCTACCGTATGCAGCCATGCGGCAAGTATGTCCTCGCTGTAGATTTCATCCCAATACTGGCCGGTCATGTCCCGGCTCAGCGCGGAAGTGATCGCGGTTCCGATCAATCGCCAATGAAACCGCTTTTCCGGCAGGTATTCGATGTCCAGCAGGCTGATGTGCGGCAAGACACTATTGGGGATTTGTATGGCATCCAGATCATCCGGGCTTGGCATGACGCGCGATCCGCGGATGTCACGCCAATATTCCAGACCCAACAGGATTTCAGCCGTCTTTGTGTTCAGATCCGGGTCATGAACCAGATTCAATGATGAAAATGTTGATATGGCTTCAGTCAACCTAAAACCACCCCAAAATAAAATTGTCCCCGGACCAGAAATGAACCCGCCCCACCGGGTCCATTAGTCGAGGCTATAGTGTAACACAACCGTCCTCATAGGGATGCACCCGGACCCAATGTTCGGCGATCGCCTGGCGGCCCGTGATCCAGACGTCATCGTGCCCGGCAATATGATCCAACAGCCGGGCCAGCCCGGCCGCCCGCGCGGGGTGTCCCATCAGGCGCATATGCAGGCCGATCGACATCATCTTCGGCTGGCTTTGGCCTTCTTCGTACAGCATATCGAAGCCGTCCCGGACGAAGTGGAAAAAATCATCGCCATGGGCGAAATAACCGCGGCCGAATTTGCTGTCGTTGTGGGTCAGGCTGTAGGGCAGGACCAGATGGCTTTTCCCTTCGACATCGAGCCAATAGGGCAACTCGTCATTGTAGGCGTCGCTGTCGTAGAGGAAGCCACCATGTTCCGCCAACAGGCGTCGGGTGTTGACGCTGGGGCCGGTACGGCAATACCAGCCGGGCGGCGGCGCTCCGAACATTTTCGTCAGGGACGCGACGGCGCGGGCGATATGGTCCCGTTCCTGCGCCTCGGTCAGCTTGAAATGTTCGACCCAGCGCCAGCCATGGCAGCAGATATCATAGCCCGCCTCGCGGATCGCGGCCGCGGCCTCGGGGTTTCGTTCCAGGGCCAGGGCGCAGGCAAATACGGTCAGGGGCAAATCGCGTTCCCGGAACAAGCGCATGAGCCGCCAGAAGCCGACCCGGCTGCCGTATTCGAACATGCTTTCCGCCGCCAGGTCCCTGTCTCCGTACGGTACGGCGGAGCTGGGCATTTCGGTCAGGGAGGCTTCGGAAAAACCATCGCCGTCGGGGATGGAATATTCAGAGCCCTCTTCGTAATTCATGACGAAGTTGACCGCCAGCCGGGCGCCATTGGGCCATTGCGGGTCAGGCGGCGTGCGCCCGTAACCGATCAGATCGCGGGGGTAATCACCTGCCATGATCCACCCCGGACACGCCCTGCCTAATTCATCAGGCCGTAAAATTTACCGGCGTTCTCGCAGGTAATCTTGCGGATATCGTCGGCTGACAGATGGCCGAACTGTTCGTCGATATAGCGGCTGGATTCGGGCCAGACGCCGTCACCGTGCGGATAGTCCGAGCCCCACATCAGGGTCTCAACGCCCATATCCTCAATCAGCTTGGTACCGATGGTGTCGAACTGGAAGGTGGCCTTGCATTGCCGTTTCCAATAATCCGAGGGGCGCATGGTCATGGGCAGATCGTGGAACCGGTCCTCCCATTCGAAATCCATGCGGTCGAGCATGTAAGGTATCCAGCCGCAGCCGCTTTCACCGAAGGCGATCTTCAGATTGGGATAGCGTTCCAAAACACCGCCCGAAATGATCGCCGCGATGATGTTGACCAGGTTCATCTGAAAGCCGGAGACCACGGTAAAGAACGCCGGGCGCCGGGTTTGATCGGTCAGATTATCGAACATTTTCGGGTCGATGGCCGGGAAGGTGTGGAAATGCAACGGCAAGCCGACTTCATCGGCGGCCTGCCACAGGGGCTCCCACATGGGATCGTACATGGGCGCCATGTCCCAGGAACAGGACAGTTCCAGACCGCGAAGTCCGGTGCCGGCGACACGGAATATCTCTTCCCGTGCGGCCTCAATATCGCCATAGGGCAGACAGGCCAGGCCGATGTGGCGTTCGGGATAATGGCGGCAAAAATCAGCCAGCCAGTCGTTATAGATGCGGAACATCTCGTTCGCGGCCTCATGGTCGGCCAGCTTGGTGGCGGCGCCGAGGATGCCGTAAATCACCTCCGCGTCCACATCGTCCATCAGCATGTCCTTGAGGCGCAGGTGCGGGTCGGTGATGCGGCGGACATCGTTCTTGCCATCCTCGTACAAATTCGTCGCCGCCATCAGGTCGGCGCGGGCGTGTCTGCCGGGCTCGTACTTGGCGCCGGCCGGACCGACGCCGTTTTTCAGACCAAATGACATGCCGCTTTTCGAGGTCCAATAGGGACCGTCGGGACCATCCGTCACATAAGGCATCCGCTCTTTCATCGCCGGCGTCGCCTCCTCGACGAACAGCTTCGGCGGCATCCAGCACATATCAACGTGGCTGTCGGCGGAAATACGATTGTAATGCATGATGGTCCTCCCAGGTTGAAAGCCCTTATATCACATTCAGCCGCCCCACGCGATCTCCAGCAGCCGCAACCAGTTTTCGCCCATGATCTTGCGGATCCGGTCTGCCGGCCAGCCGGCCGCCTGCATGCCTTGGCTGAGATTGGGCATATCGCCGATGGCGCCCAGACCATCGGGAAATTTGACGGGACCGAATTCCGTCAGCTGCCGGGCATAGCCCTTGTCGTGGGTGATCCAGCGCATGAATTCATCGCCGTAACCTTGGGTAAAATCCGTGCCGATACCGACCGCATCCTCGCCGGCAATGTTGATGATATACTCAATGGCTTCGATATAATCGGCGATGCCGGCTTCGATACCACGGGCCAAAAAGGGCGGAAACATCGTCACCCCGATAAAGCCGCCCCGCTCGGCGATAAAGCGCAGCTCGTCATCGGTCTTGTTGCGGGGATGATCTTTCAGGCCCTTGGGCAGGCAATGGCTAAATGCCACGGGCTTGGCCGAGGCTTCGATCACGTCCCTGGAGGTTTTTGAACCCACGTGGCTCAAATCACATAACATGCCGACACGGTTCATTTCCGCTACCACTTCATGGCCGAAATCCGAAAGACCACCGTCAGTGCTTTCATAACAGCCGCTGCCCACCAGGTTCTGTGTGTTGTAGGTCATCTGTACGATACCGACGCCGGCGTCCTTGAAAACCTGGACGAATTCCAACCGGTCCTCGAAGGCGGAGGTATTTTGAAAGCCCAAGACGATGGCGGTCTTGCCGTTCCGTTTGGCCTGGTGAATATCGGCCGTGGTGCGGGCCTTGACGATCAAGTCGCCATATTCCGCGAACCAGCGGTTCCACTGACCGATGTTGAGCATGGTGTCGCGAAACCCCTCCCAGACCGAGCAGGTGCAGTTGGCGCCGGTCAGCCCGCCGCGGCGCATGTCCCGGAATACCGCCTCGCCCCAATTGGAAACGATCAGGCCGTCGAAAATAACAGCGTCATCGTGATTGAATTCATCCGTCATGGGCGAACCACCTTGATGTAGGTATCCTTTTTAAGGATTTCGCCGTCGCCGAAGGTGTAGATATCCACGCCCAGCCAGTCCTGGGTCTCGCCGCTTTTCAGGGTGGCGCGGCGGTGCCATTCGGCATAGGCCTTCTCGGCCACCACCCGGATATCGGTCTTTTCCCATTGCACGTCCTCGACCGTGGCAAACAGGCCCTCGAAATATCCGCGAATTTGCTGGTGTCCCTTGTAACAAGTGCCATGGGGATCGGATCCAATGGCGTTGACGAACTCGCCATCCACGGCGAAATATCCGACCATGGCGTCGATATCGTGGCGCGCGAAGGCCGCGCCGATGTCATCCAGAAGCTTGAATGTCGTTTCATTGTCCATCATGTGTGCACCACAATTGTTTGCTCTTCGTCTTGGCGTTAGACTTCCATCTTGCCATTGGCTCGCGCATCATGGACAGGGGAATTTGCTGGCATGTCCCGTAGAGACGCATTGATCGCAGCGCATCGTTTCGGTTTGGGCCCCAAACCGGGCGAAATTGAAAAGATCGGCGGCGACCCTCGCGGCTGGCTTTTGGAGCAGCTGGAAGGACCGATCCCGTTGCCGGCCGCCATGCAAGGTCTGCCCCCGGTCAGTGAAAATGTGCTGGATTGGTGGGCTGCCGTAACCATCAGCGTTGCCGAGCTGGTCAAACGCATCCGCAAGGATTATCGCGATCTTTGGTACCGCGAGGCGACGGCCCGATTGTCGGCGGCGGTCACGACGGACCGGCCGTTTCATGAACGCCTGGTCTGGTTCTGGGGTAATCATTTCACTGTATCGGGGCGAAAAGCCGTGGCTATCGGTATGGCCGGCGGGCATGAGCGGGAAGCGGTGCGCCCCCATGTCACGGGCCGTTTTCGCCCTATGCTGCAGGAAGCGGCCTCCCACCCGGGCATGTTGTTTTACCTCGACAATT
>JABJKO010000341.1 GCA_018660305.1 Rhodospirillaceae bacterium | reverse complement strand
CAAACGCACTGTCGAGGACAATTACCTCCCCACCCAGGCGGCGGAGTAAACGGCACCGGATCCGGAGTCTCCGCGTCACCCACTCATTTTTTGATTCTTACGGAAAGGAATAAACATGTCTGATCAAGTTAGCGCGTCCCATATTCTGTTGATGTATGACGGCTCGGCCTCGTCATCGGCCACCCGCAGTAAGGAAGAAGCGGCGGCCCAGATCGCCGATCTCCGGACCCAGATCGAAGGCGGCGCCGCCTTCGCCGACATCGCGCGGGACAATTCCGATTGCCCGTCCGGCGCCCAGGGCGGCGATCTCGGCAGCTTCGGCCGTGGCCAGATGGTGCCTGAGTTCGAAACCGCCACCTTCGCCATGGAAGTGGGCGATCTGAGCGACGTTGTCGAGACCGATTTCGGCTATCACCTTATCCAGCGCACTGGTTGAGAACAGCCATTGCAATCGAAATTGCGCGCCGGTATTGCATCGCCGGGAATGACGGTGTAGCAGACTGGCGCGATATTTCTCACTGAGCGACATATAGCCATGGCCGAACCAGCAAAATCCAAAAAGGCGGCACCCGCCACCAAATCCAAGTCTGCCGATACGACGGCGGCTAAGGCGTCGGACAGCACGTCTTCAGACAGTACGTCTTCAGACAGTACGTCTTCAGACAGCACGTCTTCAGACAGCAACACATCAACATCGAGCAGTTCCGGCGGTGGCGGCAAATCGAGCCGCGAATCGGTCGGCGGCTCGGGCGCGGTTCATTACGGCTTTTTCAGCAATATAAAATCGCCGGAATACAAATCGGGCTGGGATGACATCTGGGGCGGCGAGAAGAGCAAGCCCAAGAAGAAGGCCGCGGCAAAATCGACGGTCCGCAAAGTCACGAGGAAGAAGGATCCCGTAATCATCAGCCTGTCCATGGATGATTTGCCCGCTGAGCTTCAAAACGAACTCGCCTCCGTCGCCCGCGCCAGGCTCAAGAAATCTCGGGTAAATTACGATAGCCGGGACAAGGCCGGCGCCGTGTCCTGGCAAATCGAATGCGAGGTTAAACGCTGACAGGGCACGCCGCTAAGGGCAGTTACCAAGAGCGTCTTCCGGGTCGCCGGGTCTGAGAAACTCGGTTTCGTTGGTCAAATACCAGTGAGCGTTGCTGTACTGACCGGTATCGAGCAGAAAACTCAGCTGGGTGCATTCCTGCGCTGTTTTCCAACGTTCATATTTTTTCTGCACAAACCCTCCAACGGCAAGCACAGACAACAAACAAACGACAATTATCAGCTCACGCATTGCACCAACTGGACGCTAAAATGGATGACATTGAAGGGGAGATCAGTAACGGCCAACCGTTAAAATAAAATTTGTCCGGTGAGTAATTTTTCCGGTCACATGAGCCGCATTGCCGGACAACACACCGCTTAAAATAAAACTGTCCGAAATAAAACCGCCCGCTCCCCTCAACGGAGAACGGGCGGTTTTATTAGAAAAAAGAACCTGATCAGGCGGCGGCGCGGCCGTCCTGAGCGTCACAATTGTCGATCGCGCGAACGGCCGAGTCGCGTACAGCTTCCGGCTCCAAAAGAGCCCACTGACATACCCGCCGAAAATCGATGCTGTCTGTCAGAAGCCACGTCCGGGCTTCCTCCCGCAACATACGGGCTTCACGCGCCTCGCTGTCGGCGACTTGATTGTCGACCGCGCGGCGGTTCAATGCATCATGAAAAGCACGGGCAATAACCGCCCGAAATAGAGTTACCTCACCCGCAACCGCGGCGACGTTCGTCATCTCCCGAACACTCGGATCGAAATTCATCCTTTGTCCCCCATTGGATCCGGCCGTAGACGACCGGAAATTGATTTTTATTAGCGACCGGCTTTAGAGAACCAGTTTCTGTTTACACGGCGTATTCTAGTCCACGTTCCCGGGGATGTGTAGTTTTTTTGACTCAATGTTTGTGCGCAGGGTTGTGGCCGAGCGCTCCAACGGTTCATGCCGGATGCAGCCGAGCTGGAAAAAGACTATGGATCCAGAGGTAGACAAGACCCGGCCGTCGAAATTAGATAACGGCAACAACAGGGAGCATTACCTTGATCGATCCGATCAGCTGGGAATTTTCGTGGCCGTATCTGCTCGCTGCTCTTGCCGGGGGCTATCTTCTGGGATCGATACCGTTCGGCGTTATCCTGACCAGAATCGCTGGTCTCGGCGACGTCCGCAACATCGGGTCCGGGAATATTGGCGCGACCAATGTGCTGCGGACCGGCAACAAGAGCCTCGCGGCACTAACCCTTCTTTTTGATCTGGGTAAGGGCGCCGGTGCGGTTCTTCTCGGTTCATTTTATGGACCGGATGTCGCCATTGTGGCGGGGCTCGGAGCCATGATCGGCCATCTGTTTCCGGTCTGGATCGGGTTTCGTGGCGGCAAAGGCGTGGCCACGGCTTGCGGTATTCTTATTGCGCTCAATTGGCCGACAGGTCTAATCGCTTTGGGAACATGGGTCGTAATTCTTGTGACGACGCGCTACTCCTCGCTGGCAGCGCTCATTGCCTCCGCCGGCGCCCCGGTCGCCGCCTATTGGCTGGCGACACCGCAAATCACCGAATTTGCGTTCCTCATCGCGATCATTGTGTGGTGGCGCCATCTCGCCAACATCCGCCGATTAATCAGCGGAACCGAATCCCGAGTGGGGTCTAAATCCACGGGCGAATAATCCCCTTATGGGGGAAAGCATCGGGACTAACCATTTGCAGGGAGGCCGCCATTGGGTGCCGGAACCGCAAATATGTCTGTCGAGGAGCGGTTAAGCCGTCTCAGGCTGATTCGAAGCCAGAACGTGGGACCGGCAACCTTTCATGCGCTGATGGCGCATTTCCATAGTGCGATCGAGGCGCTGGAAGCCGCCCCGGATCTGGCCCGGCGCGGCGGTCGGGGACGCGCCATCCGGCTGGCCCGACGGGACGACGCCGAACAGGAGATAGAATCACTGGACCGGTTAGGTGGGCACCTCATTGTTTGGGGAGAGACACATTATCCCGTCGCGCTCGCCGACATACCCGACCCGCCGCCGGTTCTTCAGGTCCTGGGCGATATGAATCTGGCGCAGCAGAATTGTATTGGCATGGTCGGGGCCCGCAATGCCTCCGCCGCGGGCCGTCAATTTGCCCGCGAAATTTCGGCAAATCTTGGCCAGAACGGCTTCGTCATCGTGTCCGGGATGGCGCGCGGCATCGATACCGCCGCCCATGAAGGCGCCCTCGCCACCGGGACTCTCGCTGTGGTCGCGGGCGGTGTCGATGTGGTCTATCCACCAGAGAATCAGGGGCTTTACGAGGATATGGTGGCCCAGGGGACGGTTCTTAGCGAGCAACCTCTGGGCACCCGTCCAACGGCGCGCCATTTTCCACCGCGGAATCGCCTGATTTCCGGGCTTTCTCTGGGTGTTCTTGTGGTTGAGGCAGCGCCACGATCGGGGTCGCTGATCACCGCCCGGATGGCGCTCGAACAGGGACGGACGGTCTTTGCCGTACCCGGCTCACCGATGGATCCGCGTTATCGCGGCACAAACGGTCTGATTCGCGACGGCGCTGTGCTGACCGAGACCGGTACCGACATACTCGATCATTTAGGCGCTGTGACCAATTTCAACACTCAAAAATTCGTCGAACCTTCCCCGGAACCTGAAACCATTGATATTGCGGGTGAAAAAGACGCCCTGGAGGGTCAGAATGTGATCCTAAATTTATTGAGCCCGGTACCAGTAAGTGTTGACGAATTGCTTCGCCGGTGCCAATTGTCACCCGCCGTAGTGATTACGGTACTCCTGGAGTTGGAGTTGGCGGGGCGTCTGGAACGCCATCCGGGGAACCGCGTTTCGCTTCTGACGTAAACAAAGCGGCAACCCTATTATAGTTAAAGTCGCGCGTCGGCCCGGGCCGACGCTTAAGTTTTGGCACGTATACTTTAAGTAGGCACATGGACGTCGTCGTCGTCGAATCACCGGCTAAGGCCAAGACAATCAACAAGTATCTCGGCAGCGGGTATACCGTTCTGGCGAGCTATGGCCATGTGCGCGACCTGCCACCGAAAAACGGTTCAGTCGATCCCGAGCATGATTTCGATATGATCTGGCAGATCGGAGAGCGGTCGGAACAGCATATCAATGCCATCGCCCAGGCCGCCAAGGGCGCAGATCATCTGTATCTCGCCACTGATCCGGACCGCGAGGGCGAGGCCATCTCCTGGCATGTTCGCGAAGAGTTGGAACAGCGAAACGTCCTGGAGGGCGTCGATGTTCAGCGCATTGTCTTCCATGAAGTGACCAAAGACGCCATTCTCGAAGCGCTGCAGCAGCCACGCGCGCTGGATGACGGGCTGATCGAAGCCTATCTCGCGCGCCGGGCGCTGGACTATCTGGTTGGTTTTACCCTGTCGCCCATCCTGTGGCGCAAATTGCCCGGCAGCCGATCCGCCGGCCGTGTCCAATCGGTCGCCCTGCGGCTGATCTGCGAGCGCGAAAGCGAGATTGAAGCCTTTATTCCGCGAGAATACTGGAGCATCGAAGCCGATTTTGGCACCGCCGGCGGTGCGACACTCAACACCCGGCTCACCCATCTGAACGGGGAGAAGCTGGACCGCTACTCATTGGGCTCCGAAGCCGACGCCAAGGCCGCCGCCGATGCCGTCACCGCCGGCTCGTTCCGGGTCCAGAAGATCGAGCGTAAGGCGGTTGCCCGCAACCCGCAGCCGCCCTTCACCACATCGACCCTGCAGCAGGAAGCCTCTCGCAAGCTGGGATTTGGCGCGGTCCGCACCATGAGGGCTGCACAGAAGCTCTATGAAGGCATCGATCTGGGCGGCGAGACGGTTGGTCTCATCACCTATATGAGGACCGACAGCGTCAGTATCGCCCAGGAAGCCGTCACCGGCGGCCGGGCTCTCATTGGCAGCATGTTCGGCGCCAATTACGTGCCCGACGCGCCCAATACCTACCGCAACAAATCCAAGAACGCCCAGGAGGCCCATGAGGCCATCCGCCCGACCGACGTCTCGCGCCTGCCCAAGGATATTGCCTCCCATCTCGATGATGACGGCCGCAGACTCTATGAGCTGATCTGGAAACGCACCGTCGCCAGCCAGATGAAAAGCGCAGCCCTGGAACAGGTCGCCATCGATGTGGCAACACCGGACAACAGTACGATCCTTCGCGCCACGGGGCAGATCGTTCTGTTTGACGGCTTTCTCAAGCTCTATCAGGAAGACCGCGACGATCCGGCCGAAGGTGATACCGAGGGCGACAAGATCCTGCCCAAGGTTGCCGAAAACGAATCGTTGAATAACGGGCCGGTAAAGCCCGAGCAGCATTTCACAAAGCCGCCGCCGCGCTATACCGAGGCGAGCCTGGTGCGGAAGATGGAAGAGCTTGGCATCGGCCGCCCGTCGACCTATGCCTCGATCATTTCGGTGCTGCAGGACCGCAATTATGTCCGTCTCGACAGCCGCCGCTTTATCCCCGAAGACAGAGGCCGCGTGGTCACTGCTTTCCTGTCGGGATATTTCAACAAATACATCCAGTACAATTTCACTGCCGAGCTCGAGGACAAGCTCGACAACGTCGCCAACGGCACCATCGCCTGGAAGGGTGTGCTGCGGGAATTCTGGGAAGCCTTTCATCAGGCCATCAAGGAAACCGAGCCCCTCAAGATCTCCGATGTCATAGACATGCTGGACGAGGATCTCGGGCCGCATTTTTTCCCCAAGACGGAAAGCGGCGAATCGGTGCGTGAATGCCCGGTCTGCAAGACCGGCCGGCTGGGGCTGAAGCTGGGCCGAGGCGGTCCTTTTATCGGCTGCAGCAATTATCCCGAATGCAAATATACCCGCGCGCTGTCGGCCAACGGCGAGGAAGACGAAGCCATTGCCGCCCTGATGCTGCCCAAGGTGCTCGGACCCGACCCGGAAACGGGGAAGGACGTCACCCTGCGCAAGGGGCCATTTGGCTTCTACATTCAGCTCGGCGAGCCGGAAGAGAAAATTAAACCCAAGCGGGCGACGCTGCTTAAGACCATATCGCCGCTGGAGGTGACGCTGGAAATCGCGCTGGCGCTTCTCGCGCTGCCCCGCGAAATCGGAGACCATCCGGAAACCGGCGAGAAAATTCTGGCCGGCATTGGCCGTTTCGGCCCCTATCTCAAACTCGGCAGTGCTTACGTATCGCTGGGCGCCGATGACGATGTGCTGTCCATCGGCCTCAACCGAGCCATCGCCGTGATCCGGGAAAAACCGCCTAAGAAAGCTGCCGAACCGCTACGCGAGCTCGGTGCCCATCCGGCGGACGGCAAACCCGTCAATATTTTCAAGGGCCGCTACGGCCCCTATGTGAAACACGGCAAGATCAACGCCTCCCTTCCCAAATCGGAAACCGAGGAATCGATCACCCTAGAACAAGCTGTCGATCTCCTCGCCGCACGGGCCGCCAAAAAAGGGGCCAAAGGGGCCAAAGGGGCGAAGGGTAAAAAGGCGAAAGCCAAATCTCCTGCGAAGAAAAAGAAAGCGGCCAAGGCCAAGAAAGCGCCCGCTGCCTCCGACGCCGCCTAATCAGTGGCCGGTAAACAGCAACCGGATAATCTTCCCTCGCGGGACGCTCTCCTCGACTTCATCCGCCTTAGCGCGTCGCCTGTCGGCAAACGCGAGATCGCCCGCGAGTTTCGCCTGTCCGCGACCGGCCGGGGCGAGATTGCCCATATGCTCGACACACTGGAAGATGAGGGCGCCATCCGTCGTGCCCGTGGCCGCCGCTACATTGCCGGCAATCGGCTCCCCAGCGTGACGGTGCTGGATGTTGTGGGTCTGGATTCAGATGGCGAACCGGTGGTGGCGCTATCAGACGACCGGATTACGGACAAACCACCCGCCATCCGTCTGACCAGCGACCGGAAACGCGGCCGCGCCCCGGGTCTCGGCGACCGCGTGCTCGCCCGGCTTACGGAACAGCGTGGCGGGCACTACACGGCCCAGGTAATGCGCGTTCTGGAGCGCCGGCCTACACGGGTCTTCGGTGTGTTTCGGGTATCGCGGAGCGGCGGGAGGCTGGATCCGGCGGACCGCCGGTTTAAGTCCCAGTTTCTGATCGCGGACGGCAATACCGGCAATGCAAGCGACGGCGAATTCGTCGCCTGCGAAACGCTGCCGGGCCGGGCCTTTGGGCTGCCCCTTGCCAAGGTCGTTACCCGTATCGGCACCGAGAAAGACGCGACCTCTGTCAGCCCTCTGGTGATCGCCAAGAACGAGATTCCGGTCGAGTTCACTCCCGAGGCCCTTGCCCTGGCCGAAAAGGCCGACGCGGCGCCAATGGACAAGCGGGACGATTTGCGGTCCCTGAAGCTGGTCACAATCGATGACGAGAGCGCCCGCGATTACGATGACGCCGTGTGGGCGGAACCCGATCCCAGCGGCGACAATCCGGGCGGCTGGCACCTGATCGTCGCAATCGCCGATGTGGCCTGGTATGTCCGACCCGACGACGCGCTGGATCAGGCGGCTCACGAGCGCGGCAATTCGGTCTATTTGCCGGACCGGGTGATCCCCATGCTGCCCGAGGCCCTCTCCAACGGATGGTGTTCCCTCAACCCCGATGAAGATCGCCCCTGTATGACCGTGGACATGTGGATTGATGCCAGGGGCCACAAGATCCGCCATAAATTCCGCCGCTCCATGATGCGGTCCGCCGCGCGCCTGACCTATACCCAGCTCCAGCGGAGCCGCGACGGAGAGCCTTCCGGAGACACCCGGCACAACATCCCGGAGGGGATCATCGAGCCCCTCTATGGCGCCTTCCAGGCGTTGCAGGACGCCCGCAAGGAACGGGGCGCCATCGATCTTGATATGCCGGAACGGCGTGCCGTGCTGGCCGGCGACGGGTCCATCGATCGCATCGAAAGCCGTGTTCGGCTCGATAGTCACCGGCTTATCGAAGAATTCATGATCCTGGCCAATGTCTGCGCCGCCGAAACGCTGGAGAAGGTCGGCCAGCCCTGCATGTACCGGCTGCACGACGACCCCGCGCCGGATCGCATCGCTGTCCTAAGGGGTTATTTGCAGACCCTCGGGCTGAAGCTTGCCGGCGGACAGGCCGTGCGACCGAAGCATTTTGCCCAACTCGTCAGCCGGCTCGATGGCCGGCCTGAGGTGGCCGCGGTTCAGGACGCCATTTTGCGCAGTCAGGCGAAGGCCGAATACGGCCCGGAGAATGTGGGACATTTTGGCCTCGCACTTAGAAACTACGCGCATTTCACCTCGCCGATCCGCCGGTATTCGGATCTTCTCGTACACCGCGCCCTGATCGCCGGACTGCGTCTTGGAGACGGCGCACTCGACACAAGGGCGGGTCTGGAGTTCGCCGAAATCGGCAGCCATATTTCCATGACCGAACGCCGTGCCACGGCAGCCGAGCGTGAGGCCTTCGACCGGCTCTGCACTCTTTATCTTGTGGACCGGGTGGGCGCTGAATTCAGTGCCCGGGTCAGCGGCGTTGAACGGTTCGGCCTTTTCGTCGAACTGGAGGAAACCGGCGCCGACGGCCTGGTGCCCATCTCCGCGCTGGGAGATGAGTATTTCGAGTATGACGAGCGGCGCCTGGCGCTCTGCGGCCGGGGCTCCGGTGAGGAATTCCGCCTGGGAGACAGGATCAGGGTACGGCTGGCAGAGGCGAATCCAGCCACGGGCAGCCTCCGAATGGAGTTAGCGGACCGAGCACCACGGGAAGACAGCCCCAAAAGGCACCGAGGACGCGGAAAAGGAGCTGCGAGAGGTCCTGGTAACGGGCCTGGTCAGAGAACCGGCCGCGGAAGGCCCGGGGCGAACCGCGGCCGCCATCGTCCCAAACCGCGGAAATAACGACGTAAATCAGCAACAATTTCTTGATTTAACGGCGTTAGGCTCCCACCATGAACGCATTGATCGGTCGGCGGGGCTAATCCGTGAACTGTTTGGCAAAATGACACGTTATACGAGCAAATCGGTTAAATTTTTGGGCGTGACCGTCGCCTTGACGGCGCTTCTTGGCACCGGCTGCGCACCAAAGATCGAGAGTACCGGCAGTTCAGCACAGAACGTGTTCTCGGTGGCAATGGAGGCGCTGGACGACCGCTACCTGCAGCCAATCAAGCCGGACGCCGTGATGATGGCGGGCCTGTCACGGATGTCGCGAATTGACGGACGGT
>JABJKO010000264.1 GCA_018660305.1 Rhodospirillaceae bacterium | reverse complement strand
TATAGAAGGGGGAGGGAGATTTTTTCAACAGCGTATAACTATAAATCCCCTCCCCCTCGATGGGGGAGGGTTAGGGTGGGGGTGATACGGTGCCGACCCTGAAATCAGGGGCTCATATGGCTCGATCACCTTTAGACGCAGGACCCAAGCCGGTTTCAGAAGACACTCGATTTTTAAACCGGATACCCGTGGTGCACGCCCGGGCATGACGATTGGTGTTAGCGCTCTTACGTCTCGCCCCAGACCTCATGGGCAACCTCGAGGATCAGCTCCAGTTTTCGTTGCTGGTCATCGAAGGTGATGGGATTGCCTCGCGCCGTGCTCGCAAAGCCGCATTGCGGGCTCAGGGCGAGATTTTCCACCGGCACATAGGCGCTGGCTTCCTCGATGCGGCGCAACAGATCGTCTTTGGAATCATTTTCCGGTGTTTTAGTGGTCACCAGACCAAGCACAATGAGCTTGTCCCTGGGGGCGTGGCGCAGCGGCGCAAAGTCGCCGGCCCGTTCGCTGTCATATTCGAGGAAAAACGCATCCACATCGAAATCGCTGAACAGCGACTCGGCGACAAATTCATAATCCCCTTCGGCCAGCCAGGCGCCGGCATTATTGCCGCGGCAGAGATGCATGCTGACCGCCATATCGTCAGGCCGGTCACGGGTGGCGCCGCTGATCAGCCGTCCCTGCAGACGGATTGCCTCCTCCGGCTCCAGCCCTTGTTGGCGCGACTGTTCCTGAAACTTCGGATCGCACAAAAGGGCCGCATCGGTATTGTCGATCTGGGCGTAGCGGCAGCCGGCAGCGTAGAGATCCGCCAGCTCGTCACGATAGACCTGACACAGATCCTCGAAGAATTCCTCGATGTCCGGATAGATGTCTTCACTGACCGATTTGCGCCCGCCGCGCACATACATGAGCGATGGCGACGGCATGGTGATCTTGACTGTTTGGTCGGTCAGGCCCTGGGTGAACTGGAACTGGTCGAGGACGATGCCGCCCGGCTTGCGCCCGAGCTTGCCGATTGTATGCGCGATGGGGGGGCGGAATCCTGTTTTGGAGAAGGAGGCGTCCAGGGCCTTGTCCTGGCGCTTGAGCACGACACCATCGATATTTGCGGTTGCGTCATAGGCCCAGGATCCGCGCCGGAACTCGCCGTCGGTGATGGATTTGAGACCTATTTCCTGCTGAAACGCGACGATATCCCGTATGCAGCTATCTTCGATGGCGTGCAGCTCGTCCATGGTGATGGAGGCCTCGCCTTGCGCCTCGGCGGTGGAAGCGAGTTCCAGACCGGCCCGTTGGCGGGCTTCTTTCAGCTGTTCCGGGCGCAGAAGGCTGCCGACATGGTCGGCGCGAAAGGGCGGGTTTATGCGGTCGGGCTTGGACATGGCTTTCCTGCTGGCGGCCGATGTTTGGTGCTCAAAGGGTCGCGACGAGCACAAGACCGCCCATCACGGCAGTGTTATTGCAAAAGACGTACAGGGACCGGTTACGCTCGGCCCAGTTATCCTTGTGGTTCCAGAAATCGTGATACAGCACGTTAGCCAGCAGGGTGAAGGCGATCAGAATGCCGGCGCCGATGGTCGTATAAACATCCAGCAGAACGGACGCCCCACCGAGCAGCATCATGGCGAAGCCCGCCGCCAGTGATAGCTTCGGTAGCGGGACGCTCTTTTTTGCGAGCCTTTCAGCATGTTCCTCGAAGCGCGGCATGGCCGTAAAGCATCGGAACAAAAAGAGAAAGGCGATCATCGCGTGCCCGAGGATCTGCAAAAGCGTATGATCGGCGTGAAACATATTTTCCCTGTTCAATGGAAAACCGGCGGGGACTTCCCCCCGCCGGCTTCATCTCTGATAGGTCTGAACCCTATCCCTTTTTCGAGGGCGACGCATATTTGAAGGGCAGAAGCCGTGCCGGCAAATAGGTGCCTTCGGCGCGGCTCGACCACGAGAGTGCCTCGCGACGGAACTTGAGGTAGTCGTCCATCACTTCTCGGCTAAGGGAATCCTTCGAGGCAATATCACCCATCACCTCACCGGCAAGTTGGCCCAGCCCGTTCAGCACGGGGTCGGGGAACTTGAGAAGTTTTACCTTGTGCTTGTTGACCAGGGTCTGCAGAGCGGCATTGTTACGCGCGGTGAACTCACTGAGGACGATCTGGTTGACCGCTGCGTTAGCCGCGGTAACTATCGATTTCAAGTCGCCCGGCAGTTTTTCCCACGCCTTGAGGTTCACGAAATTGTCGAGCACTGTCGCCGGTTCGTGCCAGCCGGGGAAATAGTAATATTTGGCGCTTTTATAAAGACCGAAGGCGAGATCGTTATACGGCCCGACCCATTCGGTGGCATCCAACGCGCCCGACTGAAGGGCGGGTGGGATTTCACCCCCCGGCAGATTGACCACGTTGCCGCCGGCCGCCTTGACCACTTCCCCGCCGAGGCCGGGAATACGCATCTTGAGGCCCTTATAATCGCTCAGGCTGTTCATTCTCTTGTTGAACCAGCCGCCCATCTGCACGCCGGTGTTTCCGCTCGGGAAGAACTTGGCGCCCATCTGTTTGTAAATATTGTCGGCCAGTTTCTGGCCGTTGCCCCACTGGTACCAGGCGTTGACTTCCTGTGCGGTCATGCCAAAGGGGACCGAGGCAAGGAACTGTGTCGCGGCGACCTTGCCCTTCCAGTAATAGGGGGCGCCATGACCCATCTCCACGGTGCCGTTGCTGACCGCATCGAGGGCCTCGAAGGCCGGAACGATTTCATTGGCGCCAAAGACCTTGACCGACAGACGGCCACCGGACCCTTCGGTGATCATCTTGCCCAGAAGGTTTGCGCCGGTGCCGAGGCCCGGGAAGTTCTTTGGCCAGGTGGTCACCAGACGCCACTGCATGCGGCCCTGTGAAATTGCCGGTGCCGCGAAACCTGACGCCGCAACCGTTGCAGCCGCTGCTCCGGTGGCTCCTTTCAGGAAACCGCGGCGCTTTATCTCTTTTCCGCTTTGTATGATTTTTGGCGTAATTTTCGAAATGGTTTTCTTCGTCATCCCTAGTTCCTCCCAGGATCCGGTTGAAATATTTAACCGGCGTCCAGCCCCATAGCGGAACGCCCCCACTCCACACTGTATGGTGACATGTTATCGACGCCCCGAGGGGGGCGCAACGATCAGCTATTGATCGGCGCCCAGCCGTCCGGGCCCAAACCTTCCAGCGGCCTGAACCGGGCTTTGTACGCCATCTTCGGACTCTCTTCGATCCAGTAGCCGAGATAGACATAGGGCAGTTCCATCTGTTCGGCACGGCGTATCATCCACAGAACCATGTAAGTCCCGAGGCTGCGCTTTTCCTGCTCGGGATCGAACAGGCTATAGACGGCGGACAACGCATCTGCCTGCCGATCCGCCAGCATGACGGCGACCAGGTTGTCATCACCGTCGCGGAACTCAATGATGCGAGTATCGATGGGGCTGTCTTCGACCATGGCGCGGTAATCGCGAAAACCCATGGTCGACATTTCGCCGCCGGTATGGCGTGAACGCTGGTAGCGGACAAAAAGCCGGTACTGTTCCATGGTGGCATGGGCCGTCATGTCCTTGACGGTGAGATCACCATTGCGATTGGCGATGCGCCGGAACGCCTTGGTCCAGATCAGCTCATCCACCGGAATTCGGACCGGAACACAGGCGTTACAGCCCGGGCAAGCCGGCCGGTAGGCCAGGCTGTGGCTGCGGCGAAACCCGGCACGGGACAACCGCTCGTACAGATCGGTCGCGTTCGGTGTCGCCAGATCCGTAACCACCTTGCGCTCCGTCCGCCCCGGAATGTAGGGGCAGGGGAGCGCTCGGGTCCCGAGGAAAAATCTGTGTTGCTGTGCCGGTATGGGCCGGTTCATTGATTACATGCTCTGCGACAGTCTGTGCCGACGCTATAATTATGTGGCTTTCCGCATCGCGCAAGCATTCATGTCACTATCTTTTCGCACTCTGGCGCTTGAGTGCCCCATAGGTGGGTGCGCCAGGAAAGGAAGCTTCTTCGGCTACTGGACGCGCGGCCCGGTCCAGTCCTTGTTGAGTTTCTGAGGCAGTGGCGCCGTGCCCTGGCCCTTACCCTGTCCCGGCTTAGCTGTTCCTGCACTGCCAGCGGTGGCTGCTGCTTTCGCATCCTTCGGTGGCGGTTTGCGGAGTAAAAGGATGCTGATACGGCGATTGCGTGGCGATGCCGTATCGTCGGGCAACAGCGGGTCACGGGAGGCTCTGCCTTCCACCGCGGCAATTCGTTCCGGATCCAGGCCACCTTCAATAAGCACCCGTCGGCTGACCTGGGCTCTGTCGCTTGAAAGGTCCCAGTTGCCGTAGCCCTTCTTTTTGCTGCGAAACGGCGTGGAGTCGGTGTGGCCGGCGATTTTGACCTTGTTGGGCAGGTCCTTGACGGCGACGGCGATTTGGGCGACCAGCTTGGCGGTGCGGTCCATCATCGTCGCACTGCCCGCCTTGAACATGGGCTTGCCTTCCCGGTCGATCACCTGGATCCGGAGACCTTCAGGGGTCTTATCGATCAGAAGATTTTTAGCAAGCTCCTTGAGGTCCGGGGCCGCGTCGATCGCCTGACGTATTTCGGTCTCGGTTTCCTCAAATTGGGTGTTTTCGGTTTCGCGCTGCTGCTGCTCCAACTGTTTCATGGCCATTTCGGTTTCCGCCATGGCCTGTTCCGCGGTTTTGTCCTTTGTGTCGGCGCCGCCTTCTTCCTCGGCATCACCCTCGGATCGGCCGCTGGTGGGCTTGAGCTCGATGGATATGCTGGGAACCGCCGTTCGGTCCAGCATGGCGCCGGGTGACGAGATGGTTTGACCGCCCAGCATGCCGCCGGCGC
>JABJKO010000237.1 GCA_018660305.1 Rhodospirillaceae bacterium | reverse complement strand
CATATTTGGTGCGCGGCAGGCTGACCTCGACAATCTCGGCGCCGGCCTCCTTCATCCACGCGATGCCCTGGTCCCAGATCGCATCGATTTCGGGGTCCGTGCCATCGATACGGTATTCGGTGGGAATACCGATCTTCATCCCGGCGACACCCTGCCCCAGTGCCGCCTCGAAATCGGGCACCGGCACATCGGCCGAGGTGGAATCCTTGGGATCGAACCCGGCCATGGCGCCGAGCATGATAGCCGCATCGCGGACACTCCGGGTCATGGGGCCGGCCTGATCCAGTGACGAGGCGAAGGCCACCGTTCCCCAGCGCGAGCAGCGCCCGTAGGTGGGTTTCATGCCGACGATGCCGCAAAAGGCGGCGGGCTGGCGGATGGATCCGCCGGTGTCGGTACCGGTGGCCCCCAGGCAGATCCGCGACGCGACGGAACTGGCCGACCCGCCGGACGATCCGCCCGGCACCAGCGGCCGGTTATCGCCCGCGCGCCGCCAGGGATTCTTGACCGGGCCGAAATAGCTGGTCTCGTTGGACGAGCCCATGGCGAACTCGTCCATGTTGGTCTTGCCCAGCATGACCGCTCCCTGGGCCCGAAGGTTCGCCGTGACCGTGGATTCGTAGGGCGGCACGAAGTTATCGAGAATATGGGACCCGGCGGTCGTCCTGACACCTTCAGTGCAGAACAGATCCTTGATGGCGACGGGAATTCCGTCGAATGTGCCGGCGTCGCCGCTGGCGCGGCGGGCATCGGAGGCATCGGCATCTTCCAGAGCGCGCTCCGGCGTCTCCAGCACGAAGGCGTTGAGATCGCGGGCGGCCTCGACGGCGGCGATATGGGCCTCGGTGAGCTCGCGGGCGGAATATTCCTTAGCGGCTAGCCCGTCTCGCGCCTCGGCGATGGTAAGATCGGTGAGGGCGGCCATTATTCGATGACCTTCGGCACGACAAAGAATCCGTCGCGCTCTTCCGGCGCATTGGACAGCACATCGTCACGGCAATTTCCATCTGTGACTTCATCGCGCCGCTGGCGTAGCCCCATGCCTTCGGTGGCCGATGCCATGGGCTCGACGCCCTCGGTATCGACCTCGTCGAGCTGCTCGACCCAGCCGAGAATGTTCGACAGCTCTTCCGCGAGCCCGTCGAGATCGGCTTCGGGGACCCGGATGCGGGCGAGCTGCGCGATGCGTACTACAGTGGATTTATCGACCGACATAGCTTAAGTCACAAACCTTGGCGAATTTGTTTAAGGGATGCGCGCACTGGCGGAAAGCCATGACTTTCCGCCAAAAAGCGCGCGGAAGGTATCACCGGCCATGGCCATCCGCAAGCTTGCAGAACTTACCGACGGCCTGAAACCCGGCTGCCGGCTGCTTGGGCTCGATCTCGGTGAGAAGACCATCGGGATCGCCATGTCAGATTCCACATGGATGATCGCGACCCCCATGACAACCCTCAAGCGGGGAAAATTCACCAAGGATGCGGGAATTCTCGCCGAACTGGTCGAGGAACACGAGGTCGGCGGCCTGGTCATCGGCCTGCCCATCAACATGGACGGCAGCGAGGGCCCCAAGTGCCAGTCGGCACGCCAGTTCGCGGAAAATCTGATGGGCCGCATGGATATGGATATCGCGTTCTGGGACGAACGCCTATCAACGGTGGCCGTGACCCGCACCATGATCGAAGCCGATCTGTCGCGGGCGAAACAGAAAGAGGCCGTCGACAAGATGGCCGCCGCCTACATCCTGCAGGGTGCGCTGGATTTCATGCGCAACCAAAATACAAATCCATAGAAAGGATGCGCCCTTGCTGACCCTCTATCATCACGGATCGTCGGTGTGCGCCGCGAAAGTCCGGCTGGTGCTCCATGACAAGGATGCCAAATGGGAAGGCGAATATCTCGATATCCTGAAAGGCGAGCAATTCACGCCGGAATACACGGCCATCAACCCCAACGCGGTGGTGCCCACCCTGATCGATGACGGGGCGATCATTATCGAATCCACCGTTATCTGCGAATATCTTGACGAGAAGTTTGCCGCCCCGTCGCTCCAGCCCGAAACGCCGCTGGACCGCGCCGCCATGCGCCTCTGGACAAAGAGGGTGGATGAAAAACTTCATCCCATGACCAGCGTGCTCACCTATGTCTGCTCGCACCGCCACTCCATTCTCGAGGGCAACTCCCCGGAGCAGGTGGAAAAAATCATCAATGAGACCAGCGACCCCGTCAAACGGGCGCGCAAGCGGGAATGGATCGAGCTCGGCCTCGACGCCCCCTCCGCCCGGGTCGCGGTCAAGGAATTCGCCCATACCCTGGCTGACATGGAGCAGATCCTGTCCGACCAGAACTGGCTCGCCGGCGACACCTATTCGCTGGCCGATGTGGCGCTGACCCCCTATTTGAACCGGCTCAGAATGCTGCAGATGGCAGGTTTCTGGGAAAACCTGCCCGCCGTCTCCGACTGGTTCGATCGCGTCCGCGCCCGCCCCAGCTTCGAGCCGGCGGTCATATCATGGATTCCGGAACCCCTGTCGGCCGGCATGGCCCGCAACGGTGAGCGCAGCTGGCCAAAGGTCAGGGACATGCTGGCGAATATTTAGTCAAAGCAGTTAGGGCGAAGGCTGAACGGGGGCGGAGAGGGAAAGTGGTGCAACCGAGTACCGGGCATCACACGAGGATGACGAATTCAGGAGTATAAAACGCCGCCTCCCGCTTCAGAAGAATTTCCAGTAAGCGAATGCACCTGCCACCAGCACGGCCAGCGTCAGAAATACCGCGGGCACGTTGATGGGCCCCCTGATTGTATCGGGCGCCCTGGCCTGCCGGCGCTTTTCCAACTCGGTAACAGCCATCGCCCGTTTCAGGGGGTCGGTCTGCACGTCGATGGTTGTGTGTTCACGGACTTCAAACGCGCTCATGCGGCGAAGCTCGGTGGTGAAGGCCTGATGTTCTTTTGGTGTCATGAAGTAACGGGAGCAACTATTTCTGCGAAACAAGTTTAACTGGTTTGCAGGACATATAGGACCAGTTTGCCATTTGCGCAATTCCGGACTTATACCCACAAGGGTGATGTCACCGGCGCCGTTGCCATATTTATTTTATGGCCATCTCCGTCGCCTTGCGCACGGCGGCGCGGTCCATCGCCCGGTCCCGCCAGCGGCAAACACCGGGAAAATCGTTCAGGTCGATATAATCGAACCGGAAATCGCCGAACCGGCCGATGGCCATCATGTCGGCGATGGAATAATTTTCCGCAAAATAGTCCCTGTCCCCCAGATGTTTCTCCAATTCACCCAACAACGTCCGGCACTGGCCTTCCATCTCGCGGGTGACATTGAGAGCGGAAAAGCTGATGGAGACATTGGTGGCCAGATAGGCGAGCCATTGCAGCACGTCCCAGCGGCCCCGCTCGTCGGCCCCCATGAACTGCCCGGTCTTGTCGCCGAGATACATCAGGATGGCGCTGGATTCCATCAGGTGGATGGGTGCGCCGCCCGGCCCGTCGGGATCCACCAGACACGGTACCTTGCCGCCCGGGCTGATGGCGCGGTATTCCGGCGTGTTCTTGGCCTCGCCGTGAGGATCGATGGCGGTGATACGATAGGGCGTGCCGGTTTCCTCCAGCATGATGATAGGCCGTCTTCCATTGGCCGACGTCCAGGCATAGAGATCAATCATTCTTTCCTCACATAAACAGGGCGGCGCTTGTCACGCCTTCTGCCGGTTCTTCTCAAGCCACGATTGCACCAGCGCGAAGCCCTGATCCACAATGTCGTTCTGCATGTCCTTCTGGGCGGCGATGGTTTTTACCAGACAATCGGCCCGCTCGATATTGGGCGCGCCGGCCAGGAGAGCCCGTGCCGCCGAGGACGGTTTTTCGAGCCCCATGGCCGCGTTGGCATATTTTTCGAACGGGACCTGATCAGCCGCCGCCGCCCCCATCTCGCGGCACACGGCGCAGACCCACTCATAGACTGAGCGCGACAAATCGATATCGCTGTGCACCGCATCCTTGATGGAGCGCATGTCGTCCGCCTGCACGCAGCGGTAATTGCCGGTGAGCAGCATGGCCCACTTGGCCAGCGGCACAAACACCGACTCATGGACTTTCAGTTTCACCGGCAGTTCGATCTCACCCTGCCCATCGTCGTAGCGGATGGCTTCGATGTCGGCCTGCATCTGGCGCAGGATGGCGGTGTCAGCGTCGTCAGCGAAGGCGGCCGCCTTGAAGTTGGTGGGCAGGCTGACCTGGAGCACGTTGGTGGGTTCGTCCGGCGGGCGGAATGCCTGCGGGTCGGGACTGCACAGGGTGATCTTACCGGGCTCGAAACTGTCCCACACGGTGTGGTCCGTATAGCACGGGATAAGCGCGTCCGTATCGAGGCCGGGGATGCGTTTCAGATAGGCCAGCGGCGGCATGTTCATGATCGACATGCACGGCACGCCGGATTTAGCCACCGCATCAAGCAATTCGCGCACGCCAGGGGCGCGGTATTGCGGCTCCTGCATGGCCAGCGCGATCAGATCGTATTCCCTCGGGTCGACCGCATCGGGTGTTGCTGCCGACAGAGTACCGGGGAGCGTGCCGGAATGGATTTCGATCAGACCATCGCGGCCGCGGGCCGGCATGCGGACCGTCTGACCCTTGGTGTTGATAAGTTCCGCCTCTTCCGGAAGACAGACGAGTTTCACATTATGGCCGGCAAGCAGCAGCTTGATGGCCAGAAGAGATCCATAGGAAGCACCGAGTATCAGGGTGTTGTACGGGGTAGCCATTACGCGTCTCCTCCCTGTTGAAACTGGATTATCGGTTATTCATCGAAGCGCCTTGAGCGCGGCGCGGAATTCCTCGCGGGTTTTCGCTCCATGCATGATGCCGTAGTCCCGGGGCGATTTTTCGCCGGGCTCCACCTTCACATCCACGAAGACCGGGCCGTCTTCCTCCAGGATCCCGTCGATGCGGTCGTTGAAATCGGCCAGATCGGAAATCTCGTGGGTATGGGGGTAGCCGGCGGCCTTGGCCATGGCGGCAAAATCCACCCGGTCCTGACCGGGTATGGGGTGCCCTCCATTGGCCTCATAGGTCCCGTTCTGACAGACCATATGGATCAAATTGCGCGGCGCCGCCTCGGCGATGCTCACCAGACAACCCAAATTCATCAGCAGGCTGCCATCGCCATCCAGCAGGATGATGCGCCGGTCGGGCAGGCCGATGGCGAACCCCAGCGCGTGCGAAGACGTCAGCCCCATGGCGCCTGAAGCGATATAATTGAGCGGGTTGGGCCGGATGGCGATGAGATCGAACGCGCCGGTATAGGCGGCCACCACAATTTGGTCATCGGGCAGGCGCTTGGTCAGCGCCCGGATCATGTCGTCCCGTTTCATCATGAGCTGTCTCCCGGCGGGATGGGCGGGCGGCCAATCAACAGCACGATGGGACAGGAATTCTTGTAGGCCTCATCGATGGCCGGCACGATGGCGTCCAGATCCGCATCGGACTCGATCAGATGATGGGCCACCCCCATGGCATCCAGAATGGGTTCGACGATCTTTATGCCGTACTTGGTGGAATCGGTCGGTGCAACGCCAGGCTCCTTGGACAGCAGCCCGACCATCATGCAGATGGGCATCTCATATTCCACCGCGACGCCGCGCACCGCGTTTATGGAATCCAGCAGCCCGGTATATTGAATCAGCACCAGCGAGCGCTGATCACACAGGGACAGCGCGGCCGAGACTCCGATGGCCTCGTCCTCCTTACACACCCGCACATGGCGCAACTCGTTGTCGCGTGCGATGGGCTGCAACAGCCCGGACGCGGTGGTCCGGTCCGGCACCGTCACCACGGTCTGCACGCCGCTGCGCTTGATGGCATCAATGATCAGCCCGCCGTGGAGTTCCGCATCCACCGGCGCGATCAGGTTGGTCTCGGCGTCTCCCATGTCCTTCTGCCCTCTTGAACTAAGCATTTGCGCAAGAGTGCCTGAAGATGGCGGGTTAGGCGAGTCCCGCGGCCCGGCCACCATTGAACACCGGTCTATCAGTCGCCGGTCACGCGATAGCGTTTAATGTCCGGCGGGATAACCGGGATCTCGCCGCGCGGCGTATCCTCAGGGACCCAGTCATAGGGGACGGGCTGGGCGCGGTAGATCCAGTTCCGGTCGGCCATGAAAATGGAGGTGAAGGCATTGGGCTTTCCAGCAAAGCCGGCCTCGGTCTCGGTCTCGAAGTTCGGATTGACATATTCCCAGACGATTTCGCCGGCAGCCGTCACCTGAAACAGCCGCCCGTAATCGCCCTCGCAGATCAGGGTATTGCCATTGGGCAGACGCCGGGCACTGCTCATATGGAAGCTCATGAAGGTCCAGAACTGGCTACCCGACGCCAGACCGTCATATTGCCAGACAATTTCCTTGGTCATGGGATCCACCTCGATTACCCGGGAACCCTGGAACAATTCAAGATAGACGGGGGGAAATCCGGCTGTCCCCTGATTGTCATAGATCAGCACGTTGCCGGCCCCGGGAAGGCCCTCGGGAATTATATGGGCGTCATGCTGGCCTGACATTGAATCGACCGGTCTTGGCAGGTCGCCGATAAAGCTCTTCTGGGAGAAATCATAGGCCCCCGGATAATCGGGTCCCATCTGCCAGACCACCTCGCCGGTTGATTTTGCGATGATCGCGATGAAATTGCCGTCGCGTGAACAGGTCATGATATTGTCGGGATGAAACCGCTGATCGCCGCCATCGAACCATTTGTTTGATCCCAGCGGCGACATATTGTTGAGGGCAAGCAGACCGGTACGTCTGGGGCGCATCCTGTTGCTGAGAAGAAGTTCCCGCTGTTCCGGCGACAGACCAAACTCGTCGATGTGATCGCTGGACAGCCAGCGCCAGGCAATGTCACCGTCGGGTGTGACTTCATAGAATGCCTGGTCTGTAATCGGTTTTTCTGAAATTGCAGGCACGACGTGTTCCAGCCGGCATAGCAAAAGCGTGTTGCCGTTGGCCAGCCGTGCGAGATCGTGGCTCTGCTGGACCGCGCCACCGGGTGCTTTTTCGCCCCATTCCCACACCACATTCTCGTCCCAGTCCAGCTCCAGCAATGTCTTGTTGCCAAAAGAATGACGTTCCTTCTGAAGGATGGCATGTCCCCGCTGGCCGCCGATCACTGCCGGATCGATAATTTCCGACGGCATGGCACAGTAGGGCCAGACCTTGGGCTCGTTGCCATTCATGTCGATGAGATAGGCGTGGCCGTCCCGGCCATCATAGCTGACGAAGCAGTTATAGGCCGTCTCGGGGTCGTAGATCGTAACGCCGGTGGGGAAAATCGTCGGAGGCATGTTGTCCGTCCATTCACGAAAGCTCGAAAGGGTCAAAAGTTTATGGATCGAAGAACGGCGAGTCCATGGGGGTCATAAGGCGGCCAGGGAGAAAAAACAGAGAGGCTCCGGCGGGGCCGGGGTTGTGGCCTATGGCGGGGCTATGGCAAGCTTCCTGCCAGGCGCGGCGCAACAAGGGGCTTGCGGTGTCGCCAACACAAAAAGGGGAGAACTCCGATGAGAAAGATTACCCTGGCCATCGCGTCGCTGGCCGCCACCGGCTTCCTGCTGACCACCAGCAGCGCGCCAACGTTCGCACAAGGCAAAACCTACACCCTCAAGGTGGCGAGCTTCACGCCGAAGCGCTCGGCAACGTCGCGCTGGTTTGAAAAAACCAAGAAGGAACTGGCCGCCAAGACCGGCGGCAAGTTGGTACTGGAAATGTTCTATGGCTCCTCCATGGGCCCCATGCCGCGCCATTATGATCTGGCGCGCACCGGCGTCGCCGATCTGGCGTTCTTCCAGCATGGCGTCACCCGCGGCCGATTCCCGCTGGTGGAGCTGACCCACAGTCCCTATCTGGTGCCGTCGGGCGCCAAGGGCTCGATCATGGCCACCAAGATCGCGGCCGACCTCAAGGACAAGTATCTCGCCAAGCAGCACAAGGGCACCAAGCTGATCTGGATCGTCTATAACCGCCCGTCCGGCGTCTATGATTCCGGCAAGCCCATTACCAGGCTGGAAGACCTCCGAGGCCGCCGCTACCGCGCGCCCACCCCCACCGATGTGGCGGTGATGAAGGCGCTGGGCGCCCTGCCCATCGGCATGCCGGCGACCCACATGGCCGAATCCCTTCAGAAGGGAACCATCGATGGCGTGGTCACCGACCCCATGGGCGTATTCTCGTTCAAGCTCGGAACGCTGGTGAAGAATTACACCGACATGTTCAACTCGGTGATCAGCTTCGGGTTGGTGATGAACCCGAAAGCCTATGCCGGGCTGCCGAAAAAATATCAGACGCTGATCGACGGGCTAGGGACCAAGGAAAGCGCCATCGCCATGGCCTCCATGTCGTGGTCCGATTTCCCCGCCTTCAAGAAATATATGGGCGGCGCGAAAATCAAGACCGTCAAGATGAGCGCCTCGGCGGACAAGGAAATGCGGGCCATCGGCGAAAAGGTTATGAAGGACCGCATCGCCGGCATGGAGAAAAAGGGCCTGCCAGCAGCCAAGGTCTATAGGGAAATGAAGGCACTGGCCGCCAAATACAATAAGATGTAGCACCAGCCCATGACGTCGTTTGTCACGGCGGTGGCGCGGTTATTGACCCGCGTCGCCGCTGTTTTCCTGCTCGCCATGGTAGCGATCAACGTGGTCGATGTGGGGCTGCGCTCGGGGCTCAATGCACCGATCTTCGGCACCTATGAGATCGTTGAGTTCATGCTGGCGGCGGTGGCGTTTCTCGCCATCCCGGAAGTGTTCCTGCGCGACCAGCACATCACCATCGAGCTGATCGACCAGATTCTTCCCGCAAAAATTATCGACTGGCTGCGGGTCATCGGCAATTTCACCGGGGTGGTTTTCGTCACTCTGCTGGCCTGGCACATGGTGCAGCCGGCACTGGACTTCATCGAATTCAATGAGATCACCATGGATCTGCAACTGCCACTGATCTGGAAGGCGGCGCTGATCCTGACCGGTGTCGCATGGGCCATCGCCGCGGCGCTCGTCCTGTTCCTGCGCGATCTGTCGACCGCCTTGGGCGGCTCCAATGACAAGAGGAGCAGCGCGTGAGCCCCCAGGAAATCGGCGCGATCGGGGTCGTAATCCTCATCGCCCTCACCCTGCTTCGGGTGCCGCTGGGCGCCGCCATGGGGCTGGTGGGACTGGTCGGCTATGCCGCCATCGATGGCTGGGACAAGGCCTTCATTGTCTTCGGCAACACGCCCTATTCGCTAGTCCATTACTCGTTCTCCGTCCTGCCGCTGTTCATCCTCATGGGCACGGTGGCGACCCGCTCCAACATGTCGCAGGAACTGTTTCACGCCGCTAACGCCGTTTTCGCCGGAAGACGCGGCGCGCTGCCCATGGCCACCATCGGCGCCTGCGCCGGGTTCTCCGCAATCAGCGGCTCGTCGCTCGCCACGGCGGCGACCTTCACCCAGATCGCCGTGCCCGAGATGCAACGCTATGGCTATGACGACAGGCTGGCTACCGGGTCGGTGGCGGCGGCGGGCACCCTGGGGATCCTGATCCCGCCCTCGGTGATCATGGTGATCTATGCGCTGGCGGCCGAGGAATCGGTCCCCATGCTGTTCGCCGCCGGCATGATTCCCGGTGTGATCCTGGCCGCTCTGTTCCTGGTGGTGGTCTGGGTCATGGTCAGGCTGCGTCCAGAGTGGGCCCCCGAAGGCCCGCGCATGCCTATGCGCGAGCGCGTCATCGCCGTCTTGTCCATGTGGAAGCTGGTGCTGCTGTTCGGGCTCGCCGTGGGCGGCATCTATACCGGCTGGTTCAGCCCCACCGAGGCGGCGGGTATCGCGTCGTTTGCCGCCATAATCATCGCCTTCGCCACACGGCAGCTGAGCTGGCGCGGATTGTATGAGTGTCTCATGGAGACCCTGCGGACCACCGCCATGCTCATGTTCATCATCGTCGGCGCGTGGATCTTCGCCTATTTCGTGGTCCAGACCCGCCTGCCCGTGGGGCTGATCGATCTGATCAAGCATTTCGATCTGGCGCCGTGGGCCGTGATCATGATGATCCTGGTGTTTTACATCATCCTCGGCTGCGTGCTGGATGCGGTCGCCATCATCCTGGTCACCGTGCCAGTGTTCCTGCCGGTCGCCACCGCGTTGGGCTACGATTCCGTGTGGTACGGCATCCTCATGGTGGTGGTGGTGGAGATTGGGCTGATCACGCCGCCGGTGGGGCTCAACATCTTCGTCATGCGCGCCCAACTGCCCGAAGTACCGCTTACCACCATGTTCGCCGGCATCGCGCCGTTCCTGGTGGCTGACGGAATCCTGATCGCGCTGCTGCTCCTGTTCCCCCAGATCGCGCTGTGGCTGCCGGGAATTCTGTTTAGTTAAGCACCGCGTTTCCATCCTCCAATGTCGTCATCCTCGGGCTTGTCCCGAGGATCTCCCGCCAAAAGAGCTTCACTCTGGAAAAGATCCTCGGAACCAGTCCGAGGATGACGAGACTGTAAGCCGCATGACGAAGGGGCGTTAGAGGAGCAACATGGATGTCCAAATCATCAAACAGGGCGGGAGAAGAACCATGGCACGGCTGGATTATCGGAAGAGTGACGGGTGGCGCGCACTCGGTGGCCTCGCCGCCCTGGCGGACAAGGGCAGTCTCGACAAAGGGATGATTGAGCTGGTCAAGCTGCGCGCCTCGCAGATCAATGGCTGCGCCAATTGCGTCAATCTGCATGCCAACCGGCTACGCGACACCGGACAGAGCGAGGAACGGATCCAGAATCTCGTTGTGTGGCAGGATGCCGCCTGCTTCGACGAGCGCGAACAAGCCGCACTTGCCTGGACCGAATCCGTGACCCTGGTGGCCGAGAGCCACGTGCCGGACGATGTCTATGAGGGGGTTTGCCAACACTTCTCGGAACCGGAAGTCATCGAACTGACCTACGCCATCTGCACCATCAATATCCACAATCGCCTGGCGGTCGCCTTCCGCCGCGTTCCGGGGTCCTGACGGTCAGCCGCCCGCCTTGGCCACCCGCTCCTCGAAGGAGCCGCGCCAGCCGGGAGAGAGCGCTTCAATCTCCAAGGCATTCTTTGCGCCCGCCACATTGTCCGGTTCGAAATAGAGCAGATGCATCATATGGCGGACGCTCATGCGCACCTTGCCCTCTCCCGCCGGCTCGATGGCATCACCGGCGCCGACCTCGCCCTCTTCCAGGACCCTTAAATAGAACCCGACACGGCATTCGGCGGCGAACTGTTTCTGGAAATTGTCGATGCCCATGAGAATGCCGAGCTTGAAACACGGCACGCGGGGCTGGGTCACCTCCACCAGCGCGCCGCCGACGCGGAACCGGTCGCCAATGCAAATGTCGTCATCGGCCATGCCCTCAACCGTGAAGTTCTCGCCGAACTGGCCGGCGGCCGCGAAATCCGTCCGTCCGAGCTTATCCGCCCAGAAGGCATAGTTCTCCTTCGCGAAAACATAGACCGCCTTGTCGGGCCCGCCATGACCGACAAGATCGGCCTGCCTGTCGCCATCGAGATTGGTGCGCCGCAGCATCACCCGGCCGGCGACCGGTTCCTTGAATATTCCGGTGGTGGTGGTTTTGTCGCGTCCCTTGCGATCGGTATAGGAAACTTTCTTGGGCTGCCCCACATTGACCGAAATCAGCCTCATCCCGGCCACATCACTTCACCAGGCTGAGGGAGATATCGAGGGCGGGTTCGAAGATTCCAGGATCACCACGCCCCATGCCGCATTCGGTGGCAACACCCGCGACGGTGGCGTATTTGCGCGCGGTAGCGAGCTTCACCGCACTGTTGTCGCCATCGCCGGCGTGAACCAGCCCGAGATACAGCCTGGTGCCGCCCATCTTGAGCCCGGTCAGCGGCGCGAAATAGGCATCGTCGTTGCGTTTTATGGGCACCGGCATATGGATGTACTGCACCGGTCGTTTCACCGCGGCGACGATGCCATTGGCGATGTCCACCAGATTGGTCATGTCTTCCGGCAGGACCATGTGCTCGTCCTTGGGGCTGCCATAGCAGAGGTGATAGCCGAGATCGATGTCCGCCGGCACCATGCCGCCGATGCGCCCGAGCACGGAGAAGATTTGTTCCTTCCATCCTGACACCTGCTCGTAATATCCCTCCCACATGAGAACTTCCTGGCACACATCCCATTGATACGATATCCGGTCATGGGGCAGCGCTGTCTGGATACGTTCGAACTCGGCGGCGAGATGATCCATATAGATCTCGATAAAGGCATCATAAATCGACGGCACCACGAAATTGTAGGCAATGGCCAGCGGCGTCGCCATGTCGATCTGGTATTTGACCCCCGCCGGAATCGCGCCCTCCCCCTGCAACCGGTCGAAGATGGCAAAGTTGCGGATGGCATCGTCGGCATAGCCGGTGTCAAAGGTGACCGATTTGGGATCGGTACCGGCGGTGAAGGTCAGGCGCGGGATCTCATAGACCACCGTGCCATCGAACTGGGTGAACTGGAACGGCGGCAAGCTCTGATCCACCTCGAAGGCCGGGTCGGCCTTGAGCTGATCCATGATAAAGCTGATCCAGCGCTGGCGCCGCCCTGTTTCGCCATCCGGAATACGCTCGGCGTGAGCCCCAACCCGTTGACCCAGCGTGCGAAATACCGTCTCCGCATCATCCAGCGGAATGCTGCCGACCAGATGAATGACGGGCTGTGTATCGGTCATGATGTCTCCCCTACGCCTGAATTATTCGATGCGGGCGCACGCTACCCAGCGCCTCATACGCTTGTTATAAAGCCATTCCGGAAACAGAAGAAGGGTGACCCATGGCGGTATTACTGGCCTCGACCATCGGCCCTCCCGAACGGTGGAGCGACCCGCTGGCCGCCGCCCTGACCGGCGAGGAACTGCGCGTTTATCCGGATATGGGGAACCCCGACGACATCGACGTGGCCCTGTTCGCGAGGCAGCAGCCGGGCCTGTTTCCCCAGCTGCGCAACCTGCGCCTGATCATCGGGCTTCAGGCCGGGGTGGAGAGCCTGCTGGACGACGCGGAACTGCCGGCGGATATCCCCATCGTGCGATCCACCCAGCCGGACGGCGATCGCATGATCGCCGAATATGTGCTGATGCATGTACTGCGCCATCACCGCAACATGCCGGATTTTCTGGATAACCAGCGCGACGCCAAATGGGAGAAGCCGCCGGTGCTGCTGGCCAGCGAGCGCCGTGTCGGTTTCATGGGGCTCGGTGTCATCGCCCATCCCTGCGTGGTGCTGGTGCGCGATCTTGGCTTCCAGACCGCAAGCTGGACGCGGACGCCCAATGATATGGACGGCGTTGAGAATTTCCATGGCGCGGCCGGGCTCGAACCATTTCTCAACCGCAGCGACATCATGGTCAATGTGCTGCCGCTCACGACGGAGACCGAGGATATCCTCGACACCCGCACCCTGGCCATGCTGCCCGAGGATGCCAAGATCATCAATATCGGCCGCGGCCAGCACATCGTCGACGAAGACCTGATGGCGGCGCTGGATAGCGGGCGTCTTGGTCACGCGACGCTGGACGTGTTCCGCACCGAACCCCTGCCCGGGGATCATCCGTTCTGGGCCCATCCCGGGATCACCGTGATGCCGCACACCGCGCGCCATTCACAGCCCAGCCGGGTCGCGCCCCAGGTCGCCGAGAACATCCGCCGCCTGCGCGCCGGCGAGCCGTTTATCCAGCCGGTAAACCGCGACGCGGGGTATTAGACGGGTATCAGAAGCGTCAGGCCAGGTCAGACGACCACGTCGGTCATGATGCCTTGGGGGAAAATGTCCTCCGGCGTCACGTGCTTGTGGGCGATGCCCTGCTGGTAGGTATAGAGCAGCATCTGCTCCCACGTCGCCCGGTTTTCCTCGATGCCGAACGGGTACGGGTCTTCACCGAACATGGCCTGCATCTTGCGCGCATAGGTCGGCACCCAGGCCAGCGGATAGCGGGACACCGCCGGATCGAGCAGGCGCTCGACACTGCGCCGTTTGGATTCGTTGAACGCATTGAGAAGATTACGCGCCACCCACGGATTCTCATCGAGAATATGCTTCTGCATGGCGATGATATGCATGATGGGCCAGACTTTCGTTTCCTTGTAATAGTCTTCTTCCATCTCGAGATAATCGGGAAACAGCCGCTCCACATCTGGGTGACCCTCGAGGAAGCAGGTGGGCGGGCGCGCGATGATGGCGCAATCGATTTCACCGGACGCCAGCAATTCCGACAGGGACTTGTCGGCCACGCGGGTCAGCTCGACGTCTTCCGGCAGAGTCAGCTCCACCTTCTCGACCCGTCCCGGCGCATTGGCGCCGGCCTGGAACCAATGCACGTCGGGCAGCTTGACGCCGCAATCGTTATGCATCCAGCCGCGCATATAGACGGCCGCCGAATGGGCCCATTCAGGGGAGCCGATGCGCTTGCCCTTCAGATCCTGCACCGTCTTGATGCCAGCATTCTTGTTCACATAGAAGGATGAGAAGCGGAACAGCCGCGAACACACGACGGGAAGCCCGACGATGTCGCAATCGTCGCGGGTGATCTGGGCCGAGAACTTGGCAAAGCTCAGCTCGGCGACATCCCATTCGCGGTTGGCGGTAAAGCGGGCGAACACCTCATGGTGCGACAGGGTGGACCAGGTATGGTCGATACCCTGGGCGCGCACATCACCAGTGCGGAAGTCGCGGAAATGATCGTAATCGGTAGACGCGATACTCAGTTTAAGCGGGGTCATGGGATCCTCATGGGTTTTCTTTGAATTTTGTGCTGTTGGTTAGTTTCCTTAAAGCACGATCCCGCGGCTTTGGAAACCTGGCCGCCTTGTTGCGGCCTTATCGCCTGCAACGCTAGGATGGGGGCACCATCGATGACGGTCCCATTGAACAGGGAAACGGATATGGAAATCATTCCCAGCGGTGCCGCGCTCGGCGCGGACATTCACGGCATCGATCTGTCGCGGCCGCTGGATGACCAGATGCTTGCCGGTATCGAGGAGGCCTTCAACCGCCACTCGGTGATCTGCTTCCGGGACCAGGATCTGACCGAGGAGCGGTTCCTTGCCTTCATGGCGCGTCTCGACAGGATCGAAAAAGTCCCGATCAAAGATTTCGCCCATCCCGACTATCCCGAAATTTTCTTTGTCTCAAACATCCGCGACGGCGACCGCACCATCGGCCATGACGATGCGGGGTCGGTCTGGCACACGGATATGTCCTATTCCGAACAGCCGCCCCGGATCTCGGCGCTTCACGCAAAGGAAGTCTCCATGGAAAACGGGGTGGCGCTGGGCGATACCCATTTCGCCAGTGCGGCCGCTGCCTATGACGCCCTGTCCGACGCCGACAAAAGCCACATCGATGATCTGGTGGCGTTCCATGACCTGGGAGGAAGGCGGGCCGGGAAGAAAACACGCCCGGCAACGGAAACCAAGGCCGGCT
>JABJKO010000261.1 GCA_018660305.1 Rhodospirillaceae bacterium | reverse complement strand
GAATGTTCTTGCCGCCCTGCTGGGGGAAGATTCCGACAAGCTGCAGCTTTTCGTTCGTAAATCCCGCAACGACGCGGCAACAGGCTTTGATTTCCGAATCCGGTCCGCGCCGTTTAAAAAACGCGAAGACGGGTTGAAGCTGTGCGGTGAAATCAGGACTAATGGCCATGATGGCTGTCTTGTGATCAAGCACAATGAAAGCCTGTGGGACCCCCTTAAGCTTGAAACACCGGTCGTCGTGCCGGTACCGGTACGGGTTCAGTTGGCGTCCTTCCGGACAGAAAAGGGCGCGGAGAAGGGCCAGAAGATCCTCAAAAAGCTGCTTGGAGACAAGACCGGCGAACTGGAGATCCTGGTACGCCGCTCCCCCCGCGGATCCGCTAAATCCTTCAATTATCGTATTCGAACCGCACCCATTAGGAGCCGGACGGAAGCACAGGATCTGTGTGCTGCGTTCAAGGTGGCCGGACATGCCGATTGCATCATCATTCTACAGAACGACAAAGTCTGGAAAACGGCGGCCACCCTGGCAGAGGTTGAACACGCCTTCGCCGGTCCTCAATTTCGTATCCAGCTTGCATCCTATCAGTCCCGCAGGAACGCCTTCGCGGCACAGGACCGTCTCGCGAAAATCGTCGATAAGCATATTTCACCCGCTTATCTGCTGACCACGGTGGAATTTCTGACCAACCAGCAAAAGAAGCTTTACCGGATCTTTGTGCCAAACATCCCGACACGCATAAAGGCAGCGAAGCTCTGCGAGGAGATGCGCGAAGCGGGGCTTACGGACTGCATGATTGTCTCTCAGGCGCCGGCTTGAGACCCGCATTCGTGCCTCTATAGGGGCACTATTCCGCCGCGGAGCGGCCGGGTAACAAATCTGTTTCCTGGCGGACCAGATCGAATATCTGATGAAATATCTCGGGCGACTGGGCGCCTGAAATCGCGTACTCGTCCTCGACGATGAAGCAGGGTACGCCGCTGATCCCAATCCTGCGCATTTTCTCGTCCAGACCGAGAATGTGGGACCGGTCTTCGTCGCCGGCCAGATATCGGCCGAGGGCCGTGGGCTCGAGACCGGCTGCGGTACCGATCTTTGTTAGAACATCCAAATCCCCGATATCTTCACCCTCGAAGAAATAGGCCTGAAACAAGGCCTCAACGACGAGAGCCTGCTTGCCAATGTTCTGGGAAAAATGGATCAGCCGGTGGGAATTGATGGTATTGGGCGTCGATTCTATACTCTCGAAGGCAAATTCGATGCCCATCTCGCGGCCTGTCTCGCGCAGCCGGTCATACTGCCGTTCCGCCCGGTCAGCGCCACCGAACTTGGCGGCAAGGTACTGACGCCGGCCCATGCCCTCGGACGGCATGGTCGGATTAAGCTGAAAGGGCAGCCAACGTATCTCGAGATTGTCCTGTGGACGCAAGGCGAGAGCACGTTCAAACCGGCGTTTTCCTATGAAACACCATGGGCAGATGGTGTCTGAAATGATATCGATTTGCATGTCGCTACGGCTTTGCCTATTGCGGGCCAACCAGAGGGGTCAAATCGCCTTCCAGTAATGCACGCTAAACAGGTCCCGGTCGTCCGTCCACACATGTGTCGGATCGAAACCGGCGGCCCGCCCCATGTCCTGGAACTGCGCTACGGAATATTTATGCGAATTTTCCGTATGAATGGTTTCGTTTTCTTCGAATTTAAAGGATGCGGACCCGATCTGCACGGTTTGCCGGCGATCGCTGATGATATGCATCTCGATCCGTCCCGATTCTTCGTCGTAAAGAGCATCGTGATGGAAGGCGGACAGGTCGAAATTGGCGCCGAGTTCTTTGTTGGCCCGGATCAGTAAATTGAGATTAAAGGCCGCCGTGACACCCTTGGAATCGTTGTAAGCGGCTTTGAGAACGGTGACATCCTTTTTCAGATCCGCGCCGATCAGCAGGGCGCCGCCCAAAGGTCGTAGCTGGTCGGCGGTTTTGGTAAGGAATTCCAGGGCCTGATCCGCCGTAAAATTCCCGATTGTCGAGCCCGGAAAGAATACGACGGGGTTGCTGCCCTGTTTGGCAGGAAAATCAAAGGGCCGGGTGTAATCCGCGCACATGGCGGAGACGGTGAGGCCCGGATATTCCTCCGCCAGGCGGGTCGCCGATGCCAGCAGGTGGTCCCGCGAAATATCGATGGCCGTATAGGCACCCCTCCCGTTCAGGGCATCGAGCAGGAGTCTGACTTTTATGCTGGAGCCGCTGCCGAACTCCACCAAATGCCAGCTTTCCCCCATGAGAGCGGCGATTTCTCCCGCATTGGCTGTCAATATGGCGGTTTCTGTCCGGGTGACGTAGTACTCGTCGAGCGCGCAAATTTCGTCGAACAGTTCGGAACCGCGCTGATCATAGAAATATTTGCAGGGAACGGTTTTGGGGATGGCTGAAAGTCCGGCCATTACGGCCTCTTCGAAATCCTCCACCACAGGCGATAGGTCATGAAAAGTCGCAAGAGCGGTAGAAGCCAGGCCCATATTATTTGATCCACTCACGTATTCTCACCGCGCAACCGCTTCTCACGTCCTGTGCGGGGCAGGGGTGGGTATCCGGCGGCAATTGTACCGTTCCGCCGGAAATAGACCGGCGCAATCTATCGTGCACCAGATTCGGCCGCAACCCACCGCATAGGCGGTGAGGAGAACAGGGCGTCTGGGATCAGTGGTCGCCGTAGCGAAGATAGTCGGACCAACTGGTCTCGAGGCGCCGCAGCAAATGGCAGGCGGCATCGATCTGGTCGGGATCCGCGGCTTCCGAGGCCAGCGCCACGGCGTGCTTCTCCTCGGCTTCGGCGATTTTCTGGCAGAGTTCCTCGCCCTTGTCGGTCAGGCTGACACGCAGCGAACGCTTGTCGTGCGAGGAACGCTCCTGAATAACCAGACCGCACGTGACCAGCTGCTTAATGTTATAGGACACGTTTGAGCCGAGATAATAGCCGCGCTCCACGAGATCACGGACGCTGACGGCCTGGCCGCGCATTTTGGTCAGCATCAGGGCCTGAGCGGCGCTGATGCCGTCGATACCGAGGCGGTCCAGCTCATAGCGCAGCATGTCGAGATGGCGCCTGTGAAGGCGCTCGATCATCCGCGTAATCTGGAGGTACCTGTCCGCGATGGACGTGTTTGTGGTGCCTTCCGGCATATGTGCTGTTGTCAGGGTATCCAACAGAATTCTCCTTTGGCCCGCCTTGCAATTATCCCCAACTATGCGAGCGATCCATTAATCGTCGATTAAGGGATCGCCCTGATGGCCTTAATTTCAGGCCAAAATTAGGACAAATACCTCATACCATCGGGAGGAATCGACGAACGAGGCCGTTCTTCCATCTTCTCTATTTCGAAAGACGCAGTTCCGACAGATGGTTGCTGATTTCCTGGAACACTGTCTGCAGGGTCGCGGCGTCCGGCGCATGATGGTAGTAGGGTGCATCTGGCCCCGTCGAGATTGATTTCATCAGATTCTGAAGAGGCGTGCCACTATTGGCGAACTGAATAGTGTAGATGATCACGCCGCTCGCCTTGATATTAGTCGCCAACTCCAGAAGACGGTCATTCATAAAGGATCGGGCGCTCGCACATAGCCCATAGGCGCCTTTGTACCCGTCTCCCCACCAGCCACAGTTTTCACCATCGGTCAAAAGCACGATGGCCTGCTGGCGCAAGCCGGGCGGGTTGGGATCGGCCTCGTCAAACGGAGCCCCCGGTGTCAGGACACGCGAGGCCCACGCCAGTCCATGCGAAATATTCGTGCCGCCATCGGGAGAAATCAGCTCGTTAAGGGCGTCCTGTATTTCCTGCTTGGTGCTGGTCAGCGGCGTGATGCCATGGTCCAGACACTGGACACATTCAAGCGAGCTTCCGCCCAGCACGGCCTGCAGACATTCGGCGTTGCCGGGAACGGGTTCGCCTTCCGGGCCAATGTGTTCCCACGCGACCCAGTCGCCGCCAGGAAAGCTGACGGCCCCCAGCGCGGTGTCGGCGTCGTCCGTGGGATCGTTGGTCGCGCCGTTATAGATGTGGCGCTGGTACACGCAACCTCGCCAGCCGGCAGTGGGGGCGGAAAGCAAGGGAACTGGCGAATTATTGGCGGTATAGACCTCGGTCTGTGCTGCCGAGGTGAGCGGATTGACGAACGCCGGCACACTTATGGTGTTGGTCAGGGTATCGTCAAAGGTAGTGCCGTTAAGTTGCACATTGACTTTACTGTTCCAGGGTACAAGACCGATCTTCAGCAGCGATTTTGTCGCCTCGTTACCGAACAGAATGTCGACCATTTCGGTCGCCGCGGCACGGGCCGCCTCGATCCGGGTGCCACCGCCCACCGCCGGAAGGCTCATGGACCCGGACATATCGATCGCAAGCACCACGTCGAGAAGCTGGGTCTGGCGGGTGACTTCGCTTCCGCCCGAGACTTTGATGGTATTGATGCCGAACAGGGTCATCAGGGTCGTTGGCACCTGCGCCGAGGCGGTGAGGGTCAAAATGTCGTCGCCGTTGGTGTCCTTCTTGGTAGTGATATTGGGGCCGGTGATTGCCGCATCCATATAGCCCTGTGGAAAATTGGCATCGAAATACATTTGGATGTCGGGGTCCCGGGTTGGCAGATAAAACACCTTGGCGCCGGCAAGAGCGGCGGAATCGAGGGCCTGCGACAGGCGCGCCTTGACCAGATAGCCGCGTGCGGCATCGGTTGCTATACCGACCGTCCCGATCATGGCAAACAGGCCGGCCGCCATAAGGGTAGCCGTTGCTCCACTGGTATCGACGGCAAAGCGGCCGAAAAACTTCCGGGTCGCGGCGATCATCCTTGCACTCGATATTGTCATGGTGTCATCCCTAATCTGGCCAAATCTGGTTGGAGCCGGCTCAAGGCAAAACAACGGTCAGTGTTCCCAGGCGGGGCCGTAAGAAAGCGGAGTGATATATCCGCCCGGTTTTCACCACTTTGGGGAAAATCCAGGGCGAAAAATCGAAAAAGATCTCGGAGACTATGACCGTTTCGCCCGGGATTACGACAAACCCCGAGGGCATGGTTGCGTCACCGCCTGCAGTTCCGATTTTGCTCGGAACGATCAGGTTGCCACCGCCCGTCTGTTGCCAGTTTATGGTCGGTGGTGCGCCATCAACGCCGCTCAGCGACGAAACGATCACTAGCCCCTTGGGGCCGATCTCAAACGGTTTTGCGACTTCCGATATGGCATCAAACACATTGTCCACATCGGTCTGGGTCAGAAACGGCGCCTGTGAGATCAGATCGCCGGTCGACGCGGCGATGCGTTCGAGCTTCTGATGAAGTAATGCGTAACGGCCAACTTCCATACCGGCCAGGGTCACCGTCGCAATAATCGAGAGGGTGAAGGCGGTCTCAACCAGAAGGCTGCCGCGTTCTTCCTTTCGAAAATGCTGAAGCAATTTTCTGAAGCTGATCATATTCGTTGCTATGGGCTGAAAGGTTCGTTGCGCACAGCGACGCTGGCGCGCATACGGATTTTTCCGATCCCGTTGAAGATGGGTTGGAAAAGGGGGGTCAGGGCCGGCCAGTCAAACTCCACCACATAGAGAACCACCGCACCGGGTCCGCCAATTCCAGCGGCACCCATATCCGGGTCCCACTGGCCGTTGCCGTTGATATCCTGGAAGGCTTCGCCCGGGTCATATTGCCCGTTGGCGGGATTGTCATCGGTATAGGGTTCCGGCTTGCCGATATCGCCGAAGCTCGGATAGATCTGCTGCGTGATGGTGGCCGTATTCATATCCACCAGCCCGATGGTGTTGTCCTGAAGGATTTCGCGAATGCGGTCCTCGCGGCTCACGCCGACCGGGGTATAGCCGGTAATGCCAAAACGGGCCGCATCACGGAGCCCGCCTTCCATCAGGGTGTTCGTGAACATCATGGTCCCGAGCTCGATTACGCCCACCGCGGCGAAAATGATGACTGGGGCGGCGAAGGCAAACTCGATGCCCGCCACGCCATCGCGGGATCGTCTGAAAAGCCGGATTTTCCCGGACAAGAAATTTCGCAATGAGCGTCTCATCGCCATAATCCCAATTCGTTCTCCCCCAAATTCCGTTCAGCGTTCCCGCCCTGTCTTTTTATTAATCTATTATTCTTACAGACAATGTTTAAAGAGACTGTTAAGTAATTATTCATATTATTTACTAATTGAACGCTTATTATGCCTAGATTACGTGGAAATTTCTTAATCAATGATGCCTGATATTCACCTTTATCGACCCAAAAGGTTTACGATCCTCTAACCATTCAGGGCCAATGTAGGGGCACAGAATTAGGGGCGTGCTCGACATTTCGGGGAACATTATGTGGATTAAGGCACGGCAAGGCCTTTCGGCCATTTGTCTCATGGGCTTATTGACCGCCTGCGCGGACGATCATCTGACTAATAATATCAGGGCAGAAAGTGTTGTCAGAGACGGCAAGAAAACGACAACACCGAAGATAAATTCCATTATTCGTGTGGCCCAGGCGACGGCCGCTCGTGGAGACTGGGCAATTGCTGTATCCCTGTACCGCCGAGCCATCAAGCTGCGGCCTAAAAACTTTGATGCCGCTTATGGGCTGGCCAGGGCGCTAAACAAAGTGGGTGCAAATGTTGAGGCCCTGAAGGCCTTTCAACGCGCCTTTAAACTTAAACCGAAAAGCGTCGATGCGATGCGTGGCCTCGGTAATACCCTGATCATGTTGGATCGGCCCGCCGCGGCCATCCGTCATTTCGAGCGAGCCTTGAACCGGATGGAGGATCCGAGGCTTTATAACGGTATCGCCGTTGCTTACGATTTGACCGATGATTACAAGGCTGCCCAGGCTTTTTACCGTGTTGGCCTGAAGACAAACCCCAGGAGCTTGAGTCTTCGTAATAATCTCGGTCTTTCGCTAATGTTGAGTGGCGATGTGGAAGCGGCCAACGGTGAACTTCGTAAGGTCGTCGCAAGCCCGAAGGCCTCTGAACGGCACCGGCTCAACCTGGCGTTGGGCCTGGTCCTTGCCGGCGACAGCAAGACAGCGGAAAGCGTGGCGCGATTCGATCTCAACAATAGAGCCGCCCAGGATCAAATAGCCTATTTCGAGACCATAAAATCCCTCGCCGATCCGACCGAAACCCGTGCCGCCATACGGGCCCACATCCGTGGCGACAGCCAGGAATTCATAAAGATGCGGGGACCGTCGAAGCCCAGAAACTATGCGGTTCCGGCGCGTTAAACTGTCCTGATCAGACGGCTGCCGAAAGGCGATGTGCCACGGAGAAATTTAGAATGACTGGCCTGCTCGTGCGGTTGCAGTCGACTAGCGCTCTATAGGGCTCTAGGACCCGTAGTTCCGGAACAGATCGATGATACGGGTCACGGCCGGTCCCAACAGCACGACGAACAATGGCGGTAGGATGAAGATAATCATCGGAACTGTCATAATGGCCGGCAGGCGTGCCGCCTTTTCCTCGGCCTTCATCATGCGATCGTTTCGATATTCCCCTGACAGAACCCGCAGAGTGTGAGCCAGAGGCGTTCCGTATTTTTCCGTCTGGTTCAGGGCGTTTACAACATTCCGGATCTCCGGAATGTTGACCCGCTCAACGAGATTGTCGAGGGCCTGCCGCCGGTCCGGCATCAATCCAAGTTCGACCGACGTCAAGGAAAGTTCGTCCGAGATTTCGGGAGAAAACTGCCCCATTTCCTTGGCTACGCGTTTTAATGAAGCGTCCAGGCTCTGGCCCGCTTCGGCACAGATCACCAGAAGGTCGAGGGCGTCGGGGACGCCCTTTCGCAGTTTTTTTTCCCGTTTCGCGATGATGTTCTTGACGAATATGTTGGGTCCAAAACCGCCGATGGCAACGAGAACGAGGGCAATTATGAGTTTGGTCGTTCCGGGCGCACTTGTCAGTGGCACCACATAGAGAAACAGGACCCCCAGGCCGCCCAGAATGAAGGGCAGGGTGAGTTTGGCGAAAAAATACATAACGGTGGCGTCTTTATCCCGGTAACCGGCACGGCTGAGCAGGATCCCGATTTTTTTAGCCTCCTTCGATCGGAGAAGATTAAGACGCTTCACCCACTCGCGCATGAAGCCGATGCTCTGCTCATGGCGCTGTCGGGATTTCGCGGCCAAAAGGCTTGTCTTGAGGGTACGCTGACGGGAATTGAGGGACTGAATCCGGTCGGCAAGAGGATCGCGGTAAAGCAGGGCGCGGTAAACGAGCAGGGTGCCCATGACCGCGCTGACCACAGCGGAAATCAAGATAATGCTGTCGTTTTCAGAAATGTATCTGATGATGTCTTCAGCGTTCATATTTCGAACTTCACCATCTTCGCCATCACGATTATCCCGACGAGAAGACAGGTAATGCCGAACCCGAGCATCAGGAGGCCTCTTGGGTCATAAAACAGGGTCATCACGTAAGGCTTGTTTAGGAGCAGCATGATTCCGAACATCAGAAAGGGCAGCGATCCCAGGATGTAGGCGCTGGCCTTTGCTTCCGAGGACATGGCCTTGATCTTTTGTTTCATCTGTCGGCGCTGGCGCAGGATATCGGACAAATTCTGCAGCGTTTCCGCCAGATTACCGCCGGTTTCCCGTTGAATGGAGAGGCTGGTTACAAAAAAGTGGAACTCAGGCGTCGGTACCCGTTTCGCCGTGGCGTGAAGCGCGTCTTCAAGGGGCTGGCCGATGCGCAGGCGATCGGAAATAAGTCCAAACTCCATTCCGACCGGGTCCTTGATTTCCTCCGCCACAGTGCGGATGGAGGCGGGAACGGGGAGGCCGGATTTCAGGCCGCGGACGATCAGATCGATTGCCTGGGGAAATTCCGCGGTGAAATTTTTAAGCCGCCGTTCGATCAGTTTTTTTACGAGCATATGCGGGATCATCAACCCCGACCCTAAACCGGATAAAACGGAAATCATGGGCGACCGGCCGAGGAAGAAGGAGGCGGACAATCCAACTATAATCGCGACGAAGACCGAAAAAAGGACATACTCTCCAATGGAAAGTTTGAGTCCGGTACTTATCAGCCGTTCTCGAAGAACCGCCGGTCGCGGTAAATAGTTTTTGATCAGGTTGTCGAGAATTTTGATTCCACTGTCGTCCCGGGTGTTCCGGATATTGATGGCATCCGCACCACCGGTTGAGACCTGTCTCGGGGTGCCGGCAACGCGGGAGAGGCGGTTGGCAAATGTCTTTTCTTGTTTGCTGCCGATCGATGCCGCGAGCGTGAAGATGACAAGCATCGCGGCGAGTGCCGCGCCGCCGGCCATGAGGAAGAGGGGATCGAACTGCACGTCAAATGACCTCGAGAAGGGCTTTGTCCAGGTTGAAATATTCCGCTTTCGGCGTGAAATGCGGCCTCAGGCCGCTTGACCGGAATGAACCCATCAAGACGCCGTTGGCATTTTCGCCCTCGAACTGATACGCGAAAAGCTCCTGGGTCACGATGACATCGCCTTCCATCCCGGTGACTTCGGTGATGCTGGTGATGCGTCTCATGCCGTCGCGCATACGGCTGACCTGCACAACCATGTCCACCGCATCGGCGATCTGTGTCCTCACCGCCTTGCTGGGCAGGTTGATACCCGCCATCCCGATCATATTTTCCAGACGGGTGAGGGCTTCACGCGGGCGGTTGGCGTGAACCGTACACATGGAGCCGTCGTGGCCCGTATTCATGGCCTGAAGCATATCGACCGCTTCATGGCCGCGGACCTCACCGAGGATGATCCGGTCGGGACGCATACGCAGGGTGTTCTTCAGCAAATCCCGCATGCCGATCTCGCCTTCACCTTCAAGATTGGCCGGGCGCGTTTCCAGCCTCACCACATGGGGCTGCTGTAGCTGAAGTTCCGCCGCGTCCTCGATGGTACAGATGCGCTCGCCATGATCGATCAGTTGCGACATGGCATTCAGCAGCGTGGTTTTTCCCGAGCCCGTGCCCCCTGATATCAGGAGGTTTAACCGCGACCGTGCGGCAATCTTCAGAAGCGTCGCCATTTCGCGGGAAATGTTGCCCTGCTCCGCCATCACATCAAGCGTGATGCCCTTCTTGGAGAACTTTCGGATGGAGATGGAGGATCCGTCGATGGCAAGGGGCGGGATGATGATATTGACGCGACTGCCATCTTCGAGACGGGCATCGACCAACGGCTGAGATTCATCGATCCGTCGCCCGATCTTGGAGACGATCCTTGTGGCGATATTCATGATATGGGCGTTGTCACGGAATCGTACTGTCGTCAGCTCAAGCTTGCCTTTGCGCTCCACATAGACCTGATTGGGCCCATTCACCATGATGTCGGTGATGCTGTCGTCGCTGAGCAGAGGCTCCAGCGGCCCCAGGCCCAGCATGTCGTTGATGAGCATGGTGACAAGGTCACGCTGCTCGGCGAGGTTAAGCCGCAATCGTTCTTCGAACAGGATCTCCGAAACGATTTCAGTAACCTGACGGGACAAATCGGCCCGCGGCATTTCGGTCGCCGCGGCAATGTCGATGCGCTCGAGAAGAACGGGCTGTACCCGGGCCTTGGCTTCGTCGATCGGTGTTGCAACGAAGGCAGTCGGGTCGAAATTCTGGTCGAGGCCGTCGCTTAATTCGGCCAGGGTCCGGGCGACCTCCTCGGAGTGAACCAGCTCCGTGGACTCGCTCTGGACAGGTTGTTCATCCGCAGGATTTTCCGGCGCCATTTCCGCAGCCATGGCGGCTGTCATTTCAGGCGGAATGTCGGCGGCCATTTCCGGAGACGCGGGGGCGGCTGTTTCCGCAACAAGTATCGGCCCTGCCGGCCCGGGTTCCGCCTGTGGCGGCGTTACAGAAGCGGCCGCTTGAGGGTCCATTTCCGTTGGTGCCTGAGGCGATCCGGCTGCGGTCGCTGCTTCTTCAGCGGGGAGCGCTCCCGGCGTGGACGGCGGTAATTCAGTATGAGGAGGCAGCGAGACCGGCGCCGCCTCTTGCTGGCTTGAGGGTGCATCGCCTGAAGCCGCCAGAACATGATTGATCAGCGCCGTTATCAGCTGGCGCTGCTCCAGTCGGTTCAGCGTGATCCCTTCCTGCGTCAACACCGTTGATGCGAGAACTCGAATTTCCGATGCCAGTTCTCGCCGGGGCAGTCGCTCCGCCGTTGCGGCATCGAATTTGCTTTCGACCAACGGTCGGGCGCAGACAATCGCCTTCGCCAATCCGTCTTCATCGGCTTCTTCGACTTCAGCTGGTTGATTTTTGCGCTTTGAAAACATCAGTTCTGCCGTAAAGGGTTCGGCGGTCAAACAGAGGCTAGCCTTTCCGTGTCAACCGGCTCCAAAATGGTTTCTTTTCCTCTTGCTGTTCATGGCAAGAGAGTACGGTCGCGCAATCGACAATTGCCCGGGATAAAGGGGATTTAGGCATGGAATCCGTCACGGCCCGCCCGGATTTCGCGGCCTGGGTCAAGGCTTTGGGATCCCACGGCAAGATGAAATCGACAGGCATGCCGATGCCTCGGGCAAATTCCTTCTTCGTGACTTCGGGCTTATCTTTGGTCGACACCTTATTGGCGATGACGCTCATGGGAAGATTGCGACCGCTATCCCGAACAAACGTGGCCAGCCGCATGATGTCTCGGATCGCGGCAAGTTTCATTTCAGAGACAATGGCGAGATGATCCGCTTTGGCTAGCAATTCCGGGTGCGCCACCAGAAGCGAACATGGGACATCGACAAAAATACAGTTTGATTGCCTGCTCAACTCGGCAATCAGAAGATCCATTGCGCCGGCCTTAATATCCGGTGGATCCTCCAGCAGTTCTTCTGCCGCAAGGATGGAAAGGTGCTCCGTCGCCCGGACAACCGCACTGTCGATAAACAGACTATCGACACGTTCAGGGTTCTCCAAAATCTCGCGTAACCCGTGGCTGGGTTCGAGGTCATATTCCAGGGCGACCGTGCCAAAGATTAAATCGAGGTCGACAATGGCGACGTTCATTCCGACCCGTTCGGCCAGGTGCCACCCTATGCCTGTGACCAGACTGCTGGCACCAACCCCACCTCTGACGCCGGTGACCAGAATTGTTCTGGCATTCGATCCCTCGTTCTCGGCTCCGTCGGAACTGGTCGAGACGTGTTCGATTACACCCGCGAATTCTTCCGGAGAGAAGGGTTTGACCAAATAATCAGTTGCGCCCGCATCGATCAGGTTGTGGAGCAGGTGAACGTCATTGACGGCACCGACGCCGACGATCTTGGTTGTTGGCGAACACAGTGTTTTCAGCGTGCGCAGGGCGGATTCGGGGGCTTCGACCTCCGCGAAATCCACCACGAGAATATCGGGGGATTCCTGCTGCGACATTGCCGTTATGGCGGTTTGGATTCCGCCGTCTTTTATCTGCGCGCCAGGAAGAGCCGAAGAGACCGCTAACCGTAGGTCCTCATCGGCAGCAAAGACAACAATGCCGTGTGCATCACCCGATGCCGCTAATTCCTTCAGGAACTCTGGTGACGCGTTCACTAGTTGCCCCCTCCGGTAAGTGTGCTTCCTGCGGATTCCGTTTTGACCTTGTCCGTTCGATAATTTTCGATGCCGACGGAGAGCGCTTCGCCGTCGGCCGGACCGACGTCGTCAGCGCCGTGTACGAGAACGCTGGGATCGGCGATCATTAATCCCAGATTTGTCGCGGTGGCACAGCCGAAATTACTGGTGACCTGGTTGGACGAATCGCCGGTCGCTGGCTTGCTCCAATCAGGGCAGCTGGGCGTCTTGACAATATGGCGGCCCACGGTGACACGAACGT
>JABJKO010000260.1 GCA_018660305.1 Rhodospirillaceae bacterium | reverse complement strand
CGCCCCGGCTGCGTTGCGGCGCTTGCCCGATGCGCAAGCATCGCGCTGCGCACCGCGCCTAACCGGGAAGCCCATACGCCCCATCAAATTGATTCAATTAAGCTGTATAGGGCTCTAGCACAGGGGCCGCACGGGGGGCCAAATCTGTCTGGTGGAACAGCGGTCAAAGTGCGCTATAACGCCCCCATGGAAACCGATAAGAAAACCGGCGACGTAGAAACCAACTCCGCCGATCCCGCACTCGACGGCGACAAGAAGAAAAAATCCCCGCCGTCCTCAAAAGAAGTCGGTGGCCGCGACGGACCCGACCCCACACGCTTCGGCGACTGGGAAAAGAACGGCCGCTGTATCGATTTTTAAAGGCTGCGACCAGTGCAGTCCCTATGAACGGCTGGAAATGCGCCCGGTTTTCGGCCGAAACACCGCCGGCTTTTTCAGAACGGTGACAACACGCCGCCACAGGCTGGACACATCGCCCCTTAACAGCAGCCTGAGACCGAGATAGACCCGGCGCAGCCAGATGAGGCCCATTCTGCCTTCAAAGGCGGAGCGATAGCGCGCCATGGCCAGAATGGTCGCAATTCTCGCCAGTATTGCGCTGTGCTGCTTGCGCAACCGGCGCACCAGCCAGAACACCAGATCATTGTCCCACGGCAACAGATAGATACAGTTTTCCAGATAGTCGCGCCGGTCGGTCCCGGGGAACTTGGGCCGGTACACCATGTTATACAGAACCGATTCGGCGACCTTTTCGTAGGACACGTCCTCTTCCTTCACATGGCCGGCGGCGATCGCCATCTTGGTGAACGGATAATAGGGAAAATACTGCATCTTGTAGGTATTCAGATTGAACGGCCGTGGCAGCTGCAACAGAAAATCCAGCGCGCCTTCCAGCGCTTCCGCCGTATCGAACGGGTTATCGAGAATGATATCGAACTGCGGCTCGACCCCCAGCCGGTCGAGCAGCGCCGCTTTTTCGACCAACTCGGCGTTGGTGCCGGGCCGATGCATGATTTCGCGGCGGGTTTCGTCGTGACCGGACTGAATGCCGAAATGCAGCGAGAACATGCCGGCATCCACCAGCTTGCGGACATTGTGTTCCTTGATCAGCTTGGGCACCAGCTCGCACTCAAACGGGAGATTTACCTGGTCCTTGTACTTCCCGCAGAAATCCTCGACCCAATCGTCGAAGACACCGAACACCTCGTCATTGAAGCAGATCATCTTCGCCGTCGGGATCTTGCCGCGGCGGTAATTCACCTCCTCGATGACATGCTCCGGCGACCGCATGCGAACGAACTGGCCGTTGCCCCGGTTCATGGGGATCAGCAGTGAATTGACACAGAACGAACAGAGATAGACGCAGCCGCGTCCGGCCATCATCAGCATCTCGTCATCGTCCAGCTCGGTATCCCGTTCGGTCAGGACATCCTGCTCGATGAAATACATCTGGCATTCGCCGACGGCGGGATAGGGAACGTCGTCAAGCTCCTGATAGAGCTGTTCCTGATCCATATCGACGATCTCGCCTGACTCGTCCTTGTACCAGAGGCCCTTGAGTCCCTTGAGGTCCCGGCCCTGCCGCAGCCGCTCAAAGATCCGCAGCAACAGCAGTTCGCCCTCGCCCTTGCAGGCGTAATCCGCGGTTTCCAGCGCTTCGTCAGGGGAAATGGTGGGATACTTGCCGCCGACGATGATGGTCGCCTCACTGACTTTGCGGATCTCGGCGATCACCTCATTGGCCGCCGGTACGTAGGGCGCCATGATGCTCATGGTAACGATCTGAGGATTGGTTTTTGCGACGAGTTCGCGCAGGAGATCGAGCTCATGCGGCGTCACGGGCAGATGATCGTTGGTGAAATTATTCTTGAAGAAGACCGCCGTCGAGTTGACGTCATCCTTCAAAGAAAGAGCGTGAAATATCCGGATCGGGAACGACTTATTGCAATAGAGCGAAATATGCATCGCCCGCAGCCCGTCCACCGGCGCTTCATCGGGCAGCGGTTTCCGCGCGATGGCCTTTAGCCGGGCAATGGCGTCGAACGAATCGGTTTCGCTAATTTGGCCCTGACGAAAGTCGGATTCGCCAATCCTGATGCCGGCACGATCGCCCACGTCAATTTCATGCATCTGTCGGGTGCCCCTGTCCCATCCACGCCGAAAGATGCGTTCCGGGTCCGCCAAACTTGATTTCACAGGCTCGACGCGGCGCGCATAAACGACTAGAGGAAACTACAAGATTTGTTCCAAAGGACAAGCTTTATGGTTCAGGGAACCATGACCGACAAAACGACACACGCGGCTGACCCCATTGGCGCCATCGATACGGCCGCCGTGCGGGGCGATATCGAGCGGATCGGCTATGCCATCGTGCCCGGCATCGTCGAAGAATCGGCACTCGCCGAAATGCGGGAATTCTGGCTCGCCGAATTTTCAAAACCCTGCCCCAGGGCACCGATGGTCTGGGGACCCTATCTCGGGGAGGCCAACGGCACGCTCCATGACGACGGGCCGACACTCAGCCTGTACCGGTCGTTCGATTATCTGTGGAACAAGCCGTTTCACGTGCTAACCCGCCAAATTTCCCTGGCGCTCAACCGGGTCCGCAACGAACTGATCGGCGAACAGGATACATACGGCACCCTGCTCGATTCCGAGCGATACGGCATCTATGTGACCACCAGCTATTATCCCTGCGGATCGGGCTGGATGCACATGCATCCCGACACGGCCGGCGACCGCAAGCACTGGCATTTCATCCTGCCCCTGACCTTCAAGGGCGAGGATTACGAGTCCGGCGGGCTGATCCTGATGGATCGCAACGGCGAGCGGGTCCCCATGGATGATCTCGCCACCCCGGGCTGCGTCATTTTCTACGACGGCACGCTGGAACATGGCGTCGAGATGATCGAAGGGGCCGGGGATCACCGCACAGGCCGCCTGCAGATGTTCGCCATCCCGACCTATTTCGATCTGCCCACCTCCAATCGGCGCCAGATGGCCGCGATCCCGAGCGCACAGTTCCTGCGCGCCAAGCTGTCGCGCCTCAAATGGAACCTCCTCAAAGGAAGCACTGGATGACCGGCCCGCGCGCGTTCCTCAGCCATCTTCTCGACCGCCTGTGCGACCGCTTTATCGATCGCCAGATGGAACGGTTCCAGAGACGCCTCCTGCATCCCAATATGCTCCTGCTGGCCGAGGCCCAGAAGGAAGCCGCCGCCTATGCGCGCGACAACATGCCGGGCGCGCTGGCCGTTACCCGTCGGGAGGATTCACTGCGCATCGCGCTGGACCGCGCGCCCGAGAGGGGGCTGATCCTGGAGTTCGGCGTCGGTGGCGGCGAGTCAATCCGCCAGATCGCGGCGCTATCCGGAACCCGCACCGTCCACGGGTTCGATTCCTTCGAAGGCCTGCCCGAGGATTGGGCCGGGCGCCACGAGGAGCGCGGCCATTATTCCCTCGGCGGCACGCCGCCGGCGGTGCCCGCCAACGTGATCCTGCATCGCGGCCTGTTCGATTCCACCCTGCCGGATTTCCTCGCCGCCCATGACGGAACCTGCGCCTTCATCCATGTGGATTGCGACCTCTACAGCTCGGCCCGCATCGTGCTCGAGGCGCTGACACCCCGCATCGCGCCCGGCACCATCATTCTGTTCGACGAATATTTCAACTACCCCACCTGGCGCGACCACGAACACAAGGCCTTCCAGGAATTCACCGCCGCCAACAACGTGACCTACGACTACCTCCTCTGGGGCCACCAGGAAGTGGCGGTGGTGATTAAGGGGATGGGGTAGGGCACGCCCCTCCCGGTCGTCAAAATCCTCTCGTCACCCCGGACCCAAGTGCGCTTCACGCCCATGGCCGGAGGCCAGTTAAACAAAGAAAGACGTGGATCCCGGATCAGGTCCGGGATGACAGCGGTGTTGGTATCCGACTTCGTGGGTCGATGCAGGCTTCCGTGACCCCCCCCCTACTCCTCCCCTCTACTCGCCACCAGATCGTCGACCACGGCGGGATCGGCCAGTGTGCTGGTGTCGCCGAGATCGTTGAATTCGCTGGCGGCGATCTTGCGCAGGATGCGGCGCATGATCTTGCCCGAGCGGGTCTTGGGTAGCCCAGGTGCCCACTGGATGGCGTCGGGGCTGGCGATGGGTCCGATTTCCTTGCGCACCCACTGGACCATCTCGCCCTTGAGATCGTCGCTGGGTTCCTCGCCGGCCATCAGGGTGACATAGGCGTAGATGCCCTGGCCTTTTATGTCATGGGGGAAGCCGACCACGGCGGATTCGGCCACCTTGGGGTGGGCCACCAGGGCGGATTCCACTTCCGCCGTGCCGATGCGATGGCCGGAGACGTTGAGCACGTCGTCGACCCGGCCGGTGATCCAGTAATAGCCGTCCTCGTCGCGGCGGCAGCCGTCGCCGGTGAAATAATTACCGGGATAGGTCGAAAAATAAGTCTCGATGAAACGGGGGTGATCGCGGAACACCGTCCGCATCTGGCCGGGCCATGAGTCTTTCAGGACCAGATTGCCGGACGCCGCGCCCTCCAGCTCCTTGCCGTCGGCATCCACCAGCGCCGGCGTGATACCGAAGAACGGCCGCGTCGCCGAGCCGGGTTTCAGGGCCGTGGCGCCGGGCAGCGGGGTGATCATGATGCCGCCGGTCTCGGTCTGCCACCAGGTATCGACGATGGGGCAGCGCTTGTCGCCCACCACATTGTAATACCATAGCCAGGCCTCGGGATTGATGGGCTCGCCCACCGAGCCCAGCAGCCGGATGGACTTGCGGCTGGTGGTCCGCACCAGATCGTCGCCTTCGCGCATCAGGGCCCGCAGCGCGGTCGGCGCGGTGTAGAAGATGTTGACGTTATGCTTGTCGCAGACCTGCCAGAAGCGCGACGAATCCGGATAGGTGGGCACGCCCTCGAACATCAGGGTCGTCGCGCCGTTGGACAGCGGGCCATAGAGGATATAGCTGTGGCCGGTGATCCAGCCGACGTCGGCGGTGCACCAGTAGATGTCGCCATCGTGATAATCGAACACGTACTGATGGGTCATGGAGGCATAGACCATGTAGCCGCCGGTGGTGTGCAGCACGCCCTTGGGCTTACCCGTGGAGCCGGAGGTATAGAGGATGAACAGGGGATCCTCGGCGCTCATTTCCTCGGCCGGGCAGTCGGGCGAGGCGTCCGCCATGAGGTCGTGATACCAGTGATCGCGGCCTTCGACCCAGTTGATGTCGCCGCCGGTGCGCTTCACCACAATGCAATTGTCGATGCTCGGCGTCTGTTCCAGCGCCGCGTCGGTGTTGCCCTTGAGCGGGATGGGACGGCCGCCGCGCACGCCCTCGTCCGAGGTGATGATCAGGTTGGAATCGCAATCCTGGATGCGCCCTGCGATGGAATCCGGTGAAAACCCGCCGAAAATCACCGAATGGACGGCGCCGATGCGGGCACAGGCCAGCACGGCCACGGCGATCTCGGGGATCATGGGCAGGTAGATGGTGACCCGGTCGCCCTTCTTGATGCCGAGGGTTTTCAGGGCGTTGGCGAATTTGCAGACTTCTTCATGGAGCTCGCGGTAGGTGAGAGTCTTGTGATCGTCGGGCTCGTCGCCTTCCCAGATGATGGCCGTCTGATCGCCGCGGGTGGACAGATGCCTATCGAGGCAATTGGCCGAGGCATTGAGCGTTCCGTCCTCATACCATTTGATATGAACATCGCCGGGACCAAAGGAGACATCCTTGATCTTGGAATAGGGTTTGATCCAGTTGATGCGCTTGCCCTGCTCGGCCCAGAACGCCTCCGGGTCGGCCACCGACTGCTTGTACATCTCGAGATACTGGTCGTTATCGACCCAGGCGCTCTTGGCCACCGCATCGGGCACCGGAAAAAGCGTGTTATCGGACATCCCCATCTCCCTCTCAGGTCACTGTCTTTGCACTGTCGGGATTATGGCGGGAGAGGCGTGGCTAAGGCAAGGCGGGGCAAATCCGCTACGAGGCTTGTTGTTGGGATCGCTCCGTAGGGGCGGGTCTCAGACCGGCCCCTACATGTGACATCATGATTTGGTTCGGGACTCACTCATCCAGCATCACCAGCCCGTCGTCGAGCCGCACTTTGATGGGGGCCAGCATGCGGCCCTGGCAGGGGCCCCAGACGCAGGCGCCGGTTTCCTTTTCGAACAGCGCGCCATGGGTGGCGCACATTATGTAATCCTTCTCGATTGTGAGAAACGCGTCGGGCTTCCAGTCCAGCGTCGTCCCCTGATGGGGGCACAGATTCATATAGCCGAAGACCGCATCGCCCTGGCGGATGACGAACATGCGCTCACGACGGCCGACGCGGATGCCCTTGCCGCCGGGGTCTTCAATGTCAGTCAGAGCACAAAGGATGGTGTCGGTGCCCTTGTCCTCAAGCGGTGGCGCCTCCTCCATTTGATTTCCTTCTCGGGTCCAGCCCACTCCCCCACCCGGCCACCCAGCGCCAGTATCCTGTGGGTGGCCGGGTGGGGGAGTGGGCCGGTGCGACGCTGCTAATATTAAGGCTTCACGCCCGCCATTTTGCAGATCACCTTCCATTCGGCCTTGCCGACGGGCACCACGGACAGGCGCGACTGGCGGACCAGGGCGAGGTCCTGCAGGGCCGGTTCCTGTTTGATCTCGGCCAGGGTCACCGGCTTTTCCACCGGATGGAGCGCCTTGATATCGACCATGCCGAAGATGCCTTTTTTATCGGTGTGGTCGGGATAATGCTCCTTCACCACCTCGACCACGCCAACGATCGTCTTCTCCTTGACCGAATGATAGAAGAAGCCTTTGTCGCCCTTTTTCATGGCCTTCATGTTGTTGTCGGCCTGGTAATTGCGCACCCCGTCCCAGTGCTCGACGCCCTTCTTGACCTGGTCATCCCACGACCAGGCGCCCGGTTCCGATTTGAACAGCCAGTACTGCATTGTCAGGTGTCTCCCGTTCTTTTCATTGATCAGCGCTTCTTGACCGCTTCGTTGCGGAAGGGCCGCATGAGCAGTCCCTTGATGGCGGCATCCACCGTCTCGCCATTATTGACGATGGCATCCACCGCCTCGACGATGGGCATTTCGATACCGAGCTGGCGCGCCAGCGCCGCCACCGCTTCGGCGGAAAAGACACCCTCGGCAACCGACAGCCGCGACGCCATGATGGCCTCCAGCGTCTGCCCCTCGCCCAGCGCCACCCCCAGCGAATAGTTGCGCGACTGGGTGCTGGTGCAGGTCAGCGTCAGATCGCCCAGCCCGGACAGACCCATCATGGTCTCCGACTGCCCGCCCTTGGCGACGCACAGCCGGGTCATTTCCGCGAGACCGCGGGTGATGAGCGCGGCCCTTGCGTTGTCGCCGAACTTGCGGCCTTCGGTGATGCCGCAGGCGATGGCCAGCACGTTCTTGACCGCCCCGCCGATTTCGGCGCCGATGATATCGGACGACTGATAGGGCCGGATCTGTTGCGAGCCCACCGCTTCCATCAGATCATCGCCGGTGACCCGGTCGGAAGCCGCGACGGTCACCGCGGTGGGCGCCCCATTGGCGACCTCGCTGGCGAAGGTGGGCCCCGACAACACACCCACCGGATGACCGGGCAGGGTTTCGGCAACCACCTCCGTCATGAGCGCGCAGCTGCCCTGTTCGATGCCCTTGGCGCAGACCACCACCGGAATTCCCTGGGCAAGAGCCGGGGCCAGCTGGGCGGCGACGCCACGCATGAACTGCGCCGGCACCACCATGAACGCCGCATCGGCCTCGCCGGCCTCGGACAGAACAGTGGTCGCGCGGATCGCCGGATTGAGAGCCACACCCGGCAGGAACGGGGGATTCTCATGGGATTTATTGATGGCATCGACGACCTCCGGCTCATGGGCCCAGACGACGATCTGGCGGCCGGCCTTGGACAGCGCCTGCGCAAGCGCGGTTCCCCAGGCGCCCGCGCCGATGATCCCGATACACTCGATGGTCATGATCTGTGATTACCCTGTAGGCCGGCCGCCGGGGACCTTTCAAACGAATCCGGTGGCGGATCGCCCGGCACGCGCAATTTTCCGATGGATGCCAGATGATCGTCGAGCCCGCCGGGGGCGATGACCCAGGCCATGACCAGATCGTCATCGCCGTCATTGATGATTTTATGATTTACGCCATAGCCGACGAAACACGACGTGCCCGGCACCAGCTTATGTGTCTCCCCATCGATGTCGATGGATCCGGCACCTTCCATGCAGATATGCATCTCGATTTCCGTCTCATGGGCGTGGTCGCGAATGTAGCGGCCCGGCGGCACGGTCTGGAATCCCATGGTCAGCCCGTCGAAGCCGGTATTGGCCGGCAGAAAAACATTATCGGCAAACCCGTCCGCCGGCTTGGGCTGCCAGTAGGACGCGCCTTCCCCCGGCGGCACCACCACCACCTTGCCGACCACATCCGGATTCCTGTCCGGTGAATGAACATTGTCAGCCGCGCTGCTGTCTCCGCCTGCCTGCATGCCGACCCGCTGGTCTATTGCCGCCGAGTCGGTGGGGCGCGCAAAGGGATCCGGTGCCGTCTCGCCCGGCTGGCGCGTCCGCCCGATGGCCTGGAAATAATCCTCCAGCCCGGCCGGCGCAATCATCCACAACATGACGAGCTCCTCGTCCGACTCGTTATGGATCTCGTGTTTGACGTCGTAGCCGATAAAGCATGCCGCGCCGGGCGCAATGGCATGGTCCGTGCCATCGATCACCGCGCGGCCGGTGCCGCTGAAACCGATCTGCAGCTCGATGGCATCGGTGTGGGAATGTTCACGCACGTTGCTGCCGGGCGGGATCGACTGAAACCCCATGGACAGCCCGTCAAAGCCGGTATTGGCGGGAACCAGCTTGGGATGCGCGAAACCGTTGGCCGGTACGGGACACCAATAGGACGCCCCGTCATCGGGCTGGCTCACCACCCGTCGGCCGCGTGCGTTTTGCTGAATACCGTCCATGCCACACCCTCCTCG
>JABJKO010000138.1 GCA_018660305.1 Rhodospirillaceae bacterium | reverse complement strand
TGGATGCCAACGGCAAGGCCATCGGATCGCTTGGCCATGGCGAAATGACATTCCATACAGACAAGTGCTATCGCGAACACCCCCACCGCACGTCCTTCCTCTACGGTATTGAGATCCCGTCCGAGGGCGGCCACACCAAGTTCACCAGCCTCTATGCCGCCTATGACAAAATGCCGGACGATCTGAAAGAACGTCTCGATGGTGCCTTTGTAATGCAGGGCCATGAATATGGCGGCTTCGGGCGGCTGAACCTCGATATCGCTCTAGAAGATATGCATCATTTTCGCCAGCCGCTGGTGGTCACCAACCCCGGGTCCGGCAGAAAGGCACTTTATTTGTCACGCCTCAACACAATGTGGATTGAGGGCATGGACCGGGACGAAAGCGAAGCGATCCTGGGGCCCCTGTTCGACCTCGCCGAGGACACGGCGAGCATGTACGAACATGTCTGGCGCAAGGGTGATCTGGTGATGTGGGACAATCTGGCCTGTCTCCATGCGCGCACCGATTGGCCGGATGGCGAGACCCGAATGTTGCGCCGATGCACCACCGAAGGCGACCGTCTCTGGTAGGGTAGAGGCAGAGGGTGGGTTCAATAATTAATCTACCGGTCGCGAAATAAAATCAGCCGTAAACGGCACATCATTCCACAGGGAGAACAATAATGGCATCCGTCAAAGAACACCGGCAGCGTCTCAAGGACCTGCTGGCGGCCCCCGAGATCGTGGTTGCCCCGGGATGCGGCGATGTGGTCACGGCCCGCCTGGTGGCACTGGCTCAGTTGCCGGCAATTCACGCCTCCGGCAGTGTCGCTCACCGGACCTCCGGCTATGCCGATGCCGGGGTGCTCACCATGACGGAGATGGTCGACCGTATCTCAGCACTGGCCGATGGGGTGGATCTGCCGATCATCGCCGATGCCGATACGGGCTTTGGCGGGCCGGTGAATGTGGTTCGGACTGTCAGGGAATACGAACGCGCCGGCGCCGCGGCCATCCATATCGAGGATCAGCTCACGCCGAAGCGGCCAACCCACATGGGCTATAGCGGCAGTTTTGTCACACGCGGCGAAATGGTCGACAAGATCCGGGCCGCCCTGGATACGCGGGACGACGGGAATTTGCTGATCATCGCCCGGTGCGACGTGGACGATTGGGATGAAAAGCTGGAGAGAGTCGCGGCCTGCGTGGAGGCAGGGGCCGATGGCGCCTGGCTTTCCGCCCGGGGCGCGGAGCAAATTCAGGCGTTGAGCGAAACCGCGGGCAAACCCACCTTCGGCGTCCTGCCCCAGGGGATGACGCTGCGCGAGTACCAGGATGCGGGCGCCAGCTGCGCCGTCATCCCGGGCGCGCTGCAGATCTCCGCCCTGTGCGCCCAGCTCTCCCTGCTGGAGGAGCTGAAGCAGACCGGCACCGCCGCCGGTTATATGGACACGCTGCCCCATGTGGAGGAAATGCGGAAATTTTACGGCCAGCAGGGCAACGACGAATTACAGCGCATCGAAAAAGAATATAGCGGCGGTCCCGCTGACTAGGCAGGAATGCGTAGCTCGGAGAGAGATGCCGTGAACGATGAAAACGGCGCTGGCGTTCACTGGAGTTTCTGGGCGATCGGCGTTGTCGCGCTGATCTATAATGTTGCGGGAATTATAAATTTTGTCACTCAGATGAATGCGGACACCGTCTCTGCCATGCCCGAGATGTATCGGGCGATCATCGAGAACCGGTCCGTATGGGCCACCGGTGGTTTTGCGCTGGCCGTGTTCGGCGGCGCGCTGGGCTGTCTTTTGCTTCTTCTCAGAAAGCCGGCTTCGTACTATGTGTTTATCGCGTCGCTCCTTGGCGCGATTGTGACAATGGTCCATACCCTTGGAATGGTTGCGTCGGACTCCAGTCCCGTCGGGGCCACCATCGGAAATCTGGTGCAACTGGTGGTGACGGCGTTTTTGATCTGGTATTCGAAGAGGGCCGAACGCAAGGGTTGGAGCGGCTGAGGAGGAGACTGTCATGAAATGGTGCCGTGTCCAGACCCCCGACGGTCCAAACTTTGGCGTTGTCGAAGACGAGACAATCGCTCTGATAGAGGGCACGCCGTTCAACAGTTTCACCAGGACGGGACAGAGTTTGCCCCTCGCGCAGGCGCGCCTGCTGGTGCCGGTGGTTCCGGGGACTTTCTATGCCATCGGCTCGAATTATCGCGATCATGTGGAAAAGATGGCGCAGGTGGCGGGACGTGAGCCGATCTATTACGAGCGTCCGCGGGTCGGCTATCGCGCCAATAGCGCCCTGATCGCGCACGGTGAGGACATCGTGAAGCCCGCGGACTCCACCGACGAATTCCAATATGAGGCCGAGATCGTCGTGGTCATCGGTAAAGCCGGACGCAACGTTACACCGGACGAGGCGTGGGATCTGATCTTTGGATGGACAATCGGCAACGATGTGAGCGAGCGCACCTGGCAACGGAGCGACCCGACCAATATCCGCGCCAAGAACTGCGATACCTTCAAGCCCATGGGCCCGTTTATCCTGCAAGGCAAGGATATGGGCGGCATGCGCACCAACGTGCGCCTTAACGGCGATCAGGTCCACTCGTTCGATACCGGCAACATGATCTTCGATCCCGGCGCCGTCATCAGTGAGATATCGAAATACAACACCCTCAGCCCCGGCGATGTCATCTGGCTTGGCACCGACGATAAGCCGCACAACATGAAAGCCGGCGACGTCCTGGAGATCGAAATCACCGGCATCGGCCTGCTCCGAAACCAGGTGGTTGCTGAACCGCAGAGACATTAAGTGGCGCGAAGCAGCTAAATTTCACCGACGGTGGAAATACCGGACCCCTCCGGCATTGAACCTGCCGGCCAATTCTGTTTTTCTCTGCGCCATGTTTGCCCATACGGAAATCCTGCCTTTTTTCCCGACGCTGATCTGGTCGCACCAGATCGAGGCGGCGGCGGCGGCGCGTATGAACGGCGGGATCCGCGCCAAGCTGGAGGCGCTGATCGCGGCGTCGCCCGACAAGGACCACACCGGCATGTGGCAGACCGAGCATGATCTGCACACCCTGCCCGAATTGCAGGAACTCACCAGTTATTTCATGGGCGCCACCCAGGGCGTGCTGGAGTTTCTGGAGACCGAGAGCCAGGAGGTGGAGATCACCGGCTGCTGGGCCAATATCAGCCCGTCGGGGACCAGCCATCGCTCCCACATGCATGCCAATAATTTCCTGAGCGCGGTCTATTACGTTTCGGTGCCGCCCGGTGGCGACAAGATCACCTTTCATGACCCGCGGGCGCAGATCCACGTGGTGGCGCCGGCGGTGAAAAAGCTCAACGGCTATAATTGCGAATACGTCAACGTGGAAGTCCAGGAAGGGATGCTGATCCTGTTTCCCGCCTGGCTGGTCCATTCGGTGCCGGGCAATGAGGGCGATGCCCTGCGCATGAGCGTTTCGTTCAACATCAATTTCGCCAATTTCACCGACCGGATCAGCCCGCCCATCTGGCAGCCGAACCTGCGCACCCACCCGTGACCGGGCTTGACGGGGCGGGGAATATTCGCCATCCCCATGGGTCGGTAACGGCACACATCATCAGGCGGGTTACATGAAGGGTCTCAAGAATAAAATTGCCATTGTCACCGGCGGCGCGTCGGGGATCGGGCGGGCCATTGCGCTCCGGCTCGCCGAGGAAGGCATCCGCACAATCATCTTCGACATCGACGAGGTGGGCGCCGCGCGGGTCGCCGACGAGGCCAGGGCCGGTGGCGGCAAGATATCGGTGCGCGCCTGCGATATCACCGATTTCGCGGTGGTCCAGGAATCCGTCGCCTGGGTGGAATCCGAGATCGGACCGGTCGATTTTCTGGTCAATAACGCGGGATGGGATCTGCCCATCAATTTCCTCGATAACGACCCCGATTTCTGGAACAAGGTCATCGGCATCAATCTGATGGGGCCCATTCATCTGCATCACGCGGTGCTTACCCGCATGGCCGAGCGCGGCGCCGGCTGTGTGGTGAATATCGCGTCCGACGCGGGCCGGGTCGGCTCGTCCGGCGAGGCGGTCTATTCGGCCTGCAAGGGAGGCGTGATCGCCTTTACCAAGACCCTGGCACGTGAGCTGACCCGCCGCGGCGTCCGGCTCAACGTGGTGTGCCCGGGACCGTCGGATACGCCCCTGTTCGAGACGTGGAAAAACTCCTCGGGCGATGGCGAGAAACTCGCCAAGGGTCTCGAGCGGGCCATCCCCATGCGGCGGCTGGGGCAGCCCGACGATTATCCCGGCATCGTCGCCTTCCTGCTGAGCGATGACGCCGGCTATATCACAGGCCAGACCATTTCGGTGTCTGGCGGGCTGACCATGCACGGGTGATCTCATGACCTATGAAGACATTTTATACGAAGAACGCGACGGGGCGGGGTGGATTACCATCAACCGGCCAAAGGTCTATAACGCGTTTCGCGCCCGGACCTGCGAGGAGCTGACCCACGCCATAAAGCGTGCCGGGTGGAACAAGGAAATCGGTGTCATCGTGCTGGGCGGCGCCGGCGACAAGGCGTTTTGCACCGGCGGCGATCAATCGGAACATGACGGCGATTACGGCGGCAGCGGCACCATCGGTCTGCCCATCGAAGACGTGCACAGCGCCATCCGTGACGTGCCGGTACCGGTGATCGCCCGGGTGCAGGGCTATGCCATCGGCGGCGGCAATGTGCTGGCCACTCTGTGCGATTTCACCATCGCCTCGGAGGGCGCCAAGTTCGGTCAGGTCGGCCCCAAGGTGGGCTCGGTGGATCCCGGCTGGGGCACGGCCTATCTGGCGCGGGTGGTGGGCGAGAAGCGGGCCCGCGAAATCTGGTATCTGTGCCGCCAATATACGGCCCAGCAGGCGCTGGATATGGGGCTGGTCAACGCCGTGGTGCCCGCCGAGGAGCTGGATGCGGAGATCGAGCGCTGGTGCGCCGAGATCATGGAGAAGAGCCCCACCGCCATCGCCATCGCCAAACGCTCGTTCAATGCCGACAGCGAGAATATCCGGGCCATCGGCTCCCTGGGGTTCGAGGCTCTGTCGCTGTTCTACCAGACCGATGAATCCAAGGAAGGCGGCGATGCGTTCCGCGAAAAACGCAAACCCGAGTTTCGCAAGAAACGCGACGGGCAATAGATGCCGGGACCCCTCGACGGCATACGCGTCCTCGATCTGAGTTCGGTCGTGCTGGGTCCGCTGGCGACCCAGATCATGGGCGATCTCGGCGCCGATGTGATCAAGATCGAGGCGCCGGCCGGCGACACCACCCGCTATACCGGCCCAAGACGGTCGCCCGACATGGCGGCTTTGTTCATGGGGCTCAACCGCAACAAGCGTTCGATCATCCTGGATCTGAAGCAGGAAGCGGCGCAGGACGCCCTGTGGCGTCTGGTGGACAGTGCCGATGTGTTTATCCATTCCATCCGGCCGCAGAAGATCGCCAAACTCGGTTTCAGCGATGCCGCGGTGCTCGCCCGCAATGAACGCATCGTCTATGCCGGCATTCACGGCTACCGCTCCGACGGCCCCTATGCCGGCGCACCGGCCTATGACGATGTGATCCAGGGACAGAGCGGCAGCGTCGATCTCATGGCCCGTCTGGTGGGCGAGCCACGCTATATGCCGACCATCATGGCCGACAAGACCTGCGCCCTGGTCACCGCCTATTCGGTGATGGCGGCGCTGGTGGAGCGTGAACGGTCGGGCAAGGGCCAGTTCGTCGAGATCCCCATGTTCGAGACCATGGTGGCCTATAACCTGACCGAACATATTTACGGTCATGCGTTCGACCCGCCGGTGGATGAGATGGGGTACAGCCGGGTGCTCACGCCGTCGCGGCGGCCGTACAAGACCCTTGATGGCTATCTCTGCATGCTGGTCTATACGGATGTTCAATGGCAGCGCTTCTGGACTGAGGTGGGGCGGCCCGAGCTGAACAACGATCCCCGTTTCGACACGCTGGGGCATCGCAGCGACAACATCGAAGCCTTGTACAAGATCGCCAGCGATTGCGTCGCGACACGCTCAACCGCCCAATGGACCGGTGTGCTGGAAAAGCTCGAAATACCCTTCGGTCCCATCACGACGTTGGAAGAGCTTGAAGACGATCCGCATCTCAACGCCATCGATTTCTTCAAAAAGGCGGAACACCCCTCCGAGGGCGGCGTGGTCATGCCGGATATTCCGGTCAAATACAGCCGTACACCGGCCGGTATCGACCAGCTGCAGCCCGGCTTCGGCAAACACAGTGCGGAAATCCTGCTGGAAGCTGGCCTAACCCGGCTCGAAATCGATAAAATGATGGAATCCGGCGCGGCCATCGAAGGACAGACGGAAAAATGAAAACAGTCGGTATTGGCTTTTATTGGGACGACCTCGAGGTCGGGCAGACATTCAAGACTCTCAACCGCACCATCACCGAGCCCGATATCGTCAATTTCATCGGCGTGACGGGCATGGTGGAGACCCTGTTTACGGATCTTTCCTTTGGCGATCATGGCGGCGGCGTCATGGGCGGCCGTGTCTCGCCGGCGGCGCTGACCTATACCATCATCGAAGGGTTGCTGTGCCAATCGACCATGCAAACCACCGGGCTCGCGCTGCTGGAAGTGGAGAAGAAGGTCTTGAAACCGGTATTTGCCGGTGACACGGTGCATGCCGAGGTGGAGGTCATCGCGGTGCGCCAGACCAGCAAGGGCAATCGCGGGATTGTCACCACCAAAAACGATATCATCAACCAGGATGGCGAGATGGTAATCACCTATAAGGCGGTGCGTATGATGGCGGGACGCCCGTCCGCGGAATAATAAGAAAGGACGAGATTAATGGCTGTGAGTCTGGGATATCTGTTGCCGACGCGGGAACGTGTCATGGTTGGCGTGCATGAAACCGACCAGATTCTGACGCTGGGCGACAAGGCGGAGGAGGTGGGTCTGGATTCCGTCTGGATCGGCGATTCCCTGCTCGCAAAACCGCGTCACGAACCTCTGTCACTGCTTGCCGCCATCGCGGCCCGCACCAGGAATATCAAGATAGGGACGGCGGTGCTGCTGCCCATGTTGCGCAACCCGGTGCTTCTTGCACACCAGGCGGCGACCATCGATCAGATCAGCCATGGCCGGCTGATCCTGGGCGTCGGCACGGCACGCGACGTGCCGGCCATCCGAGACGAATTCGTGGCCGCCGGGGTACCGTTCGAGAAACGCATCGGCACCATGCTCGAAGGCATGCGCCTCTGCCGGGCTTTATGGGCCGGCGGTCCGGTCGATTGGGAAGGCCGCTGGACGGTCAAGGGCGGCGAACTTGCGCCGGAGCCCTTTACGCCGGGCGGGCCGGCGATCTGGAGCGGCGGCGGGGTACCGGCCGCGCTCAAACGATCGGCGGTCAATTTCGATGGCTGGTTTCCGTCAGGCCCCGGCACCGGCGCGGACTGGACCGCCAGTTGGGTGCGCCTCAAGGAATATGCCAAAGAGGCGGGGCGCGATCCTTCCGAGATCACCGGTGCGGCCTATGTGACCCTTGCCGTCAATGATGACATCCTCATGGCCAATGGCGAGCTGGATCATTATCTGGAGAGCTATTACATGCGGCCGGCGGCGACGGTCCGTGAGGAGCAATATTGCTATGCCGGTGACCAGGCGTCCGTCACCGCCTGGTTGCGCGAGTTCGTTGATGGCGGCGCCAGCCATATCTGCGTGCGTTTCACCGGTGGCGACGATGAGCGCCAGATGGAAACACTGGCCGCCATGCGCGAGGATTTCGCCTGAACCAGGCGATTTAAAGGGGAGCACCATGTCGCAATCAGCGAGCGGTAACACCATCGAGATGGTGGGAAACAACTATCCGTTTTTCAAACATGTCACCGGTCAGCGGGACGGGCTCGATCTTCGTTACAACGCGGTGGGGCCGGGCCAGGCCTTCAAGGCGGTGCTGGATAACACGCCCTTCGAGGTCAATGAATTTTCGCTGGCCAACTACACGCTGATGCGCGACCGCGGTGTCAAATGGATGCAGGCGATTCCGGTGTTTCTCAATCGGGCATTCCGCCACGGCTCGCTCTATGTGCGCCGCGACAGCGACCTGACCCACCCGTCGCAATTGCGCGGCAAGACCATCGGCGCGCGGGAATATACCCAGACAGCCGGGGTCTGGTGGCGTGGCACCATGATCGATGAATATGATCTGCACTGGACCGATCTCAACTGGGTCGCCGGTCCGGAACAGCGCTTCACGCCGCCCGATGAGGCGGCGGTAAAGACGGTTGACGGCGATCTGGAGCAGATGGTGATCGATGGCGCCATCGATGCCATCCTGGCGCCCAGCGTGCAGGACGGCAAGAAACCGGAAGCCGACCGGCAACTGCGTCCCCTGTTTCCCGATACCGAAGCGGCGGAGCGTGATTATTTCGCGCGCACCGGGATCTATCCGCTGAACCATGCGGTGGTGATCCACGAAAGCACCCTGGCGAAATTTCCCCATGCGCCGAAGGCCCTGTTCGAGGCCTATTGCGCCAGCAAGAAACAATTCTACGACGAAGGCGGCAATCTCAACCCGTGGGGCGATGAGAGGGCGGAAGACCCCATCCCTTTTGGCCTGACCCCTAAGAACCGGGAAATCGTCCAGACCCTTATCCGCTATCTCCACGAGCAGAAATTCATCAGCAAACTGCCGGACATAGACCCGCTGTTCGTCGACGGCGCCGCTGATTGGGTGGATGGGTAGGGAATTCGCTGCAACCAAGCCTCGGAACCGGGCCGCCTGATGGAAGTTCACACGCTGAAATTCGGGAAAAAATGGTGCCGCCGGGCAGAATCGAACTGCCGGCCCCTCCCTTACCAAGGGAGTGCTCTACCCCTGAGCTACGGCGGCGCTGTTTGAGCGGCGGGCACAATGCCACTTCTGAGTCCGCCATGCAATAAAGCTGATGCCTTAACGGACCATGTAAATTGTCGCGGCGCTCCGCTATCCTGTTCCCTGAACCGGCAGCCGGGACCCCATGACGGATAATCGAGATAAAAACGATCCCAAGGCGCCCACCGTCCGGCATGTGGAGCGCCAGGAAGAGCGCCGCGCGCGGCAGGCCGAGGCGTTACGCCGCAACCTGGCCCGGCGGAAGGCCCAGTCGCGGGGCCGCGACGATGGCGGTGAAAATCCGGAAAAAAGCGAGGCTTAGGTCCGTAGTTTCACGCTGTGACAAAGCGTTGTGGGGAGATGCTAAAGCTGGCACTCCGGGGCCGGCACGCGTATAAAGCGGCCTTTACGGCGGTCGCACATCTGTTGCGGTCCGTGCATTGTGGTGTTAGCGGCAGGTCGGCTTTATGGACAGAATTCGCATTCGAGGTGGAAAACGCCTGGTCGGCAAGGTGGTCATCAGTGGCGCCAAGAATGCCGCCCTGCCGTTGATGGCGGCCAGTCTCCTGACGGAAGATGCGCTGGTTCTCAGCAATCTGCCGCACCTGGCCGATATCAGCACCATGGCGCATCTTCTGACCCACCATGGTGTCGATATCCGCATGGCCGGGGAAAACGGCAATGGCGGCCATACCGGCCGCTCGCTGAGCCTGCAGGCCGGCGAGATCACCGATACAACAGCGCCCTATGATCTGGTGCGTCAGATGCGGGCCTCGGTGGTGGTGCTGGGGCCCTTGCTGGCGCGCAGCGGACACGCGCGGGTCTCGCTGCCCGGCGGCTGCGCCATCGGGACACGGCCGGTGGATCTGCACATCAAGGGTCTGAGCCAGCTTGGCGCGGAAATTGAGCTCACCGGCGGCTATATCGAGGCAAAGGCGCCCAACGGATTGACCGGCGGCCATTTCGTCTTTCCGACGGTGTCGGTGGGCGCCACGGAAAATCTCCTCATGGCGGCCTGTCTCGCCAAAGGGGATTCGATCCTGGAGAACGCGGCGCGTGAGCCGGAGATCGCCGATCTGGCGCATTGCCTCATTGCCATGGGTGCGAAAATTGAAGGAATCGGGAGCGATACGCTGCGGGTGCAGGGTGTCGACCGGCTGCATGGCGCCGAGCATGTGGTCATCCCCGACCGTATCGAGGCCGGCACCTATGCCATGGCCGCCGCCATCACCGGTGGCGATCTGGAACTGGTCGGGGTACGGGCCGATCTGATGCAGGCGGTGATCGACACCCTGTCCGATGCCGGCGTCACCATCACAAATACCGACGAGGGCTTCCGGGTCAGCAGCAGCAGGCGGCTCAGGGGCGTCGACGTGATGACCGAGCCGTTCCCCGGCTTTCCCACCGATCTGCAGGCCCAGATGACGGCGCTGATGAGCACCGCCGACGGGGCCGCGATGATCACCGAATCCATCTTCGAAAACCGGTTCATGCATATACCGGAACTGGCCCGCATGGGCGCCAACGTTACCGTGCACGGCGCATCGTCGCTGGTCCGCGGGGTCGAGGGATTGACCGGCGCCCCGGTGATGGCAACCGACCTGCGGGCGTCTGCCTCGCTGGTGCTCGCCGGTCTCGCGGCGGAAGGGGAAACCTGGGTGAGCCGTGTCTATCACATCGATCGCGGCTATGAGCGCATCGAGCAAAAGCTCGCCGCCTGCGGTGCCGATATCGAACGGATCGACGAATGAGCGTGCCATCGCTTCTCAAGCTGCTCGCTTCCGATAAGCAGGATCTGGGCGTCTTGTCCGCCTGCCTTCAGGACGCCGTCATTGCGATCAGGGAAATGACCTTTTTGCCGGGTGAAAAGCGCTTCGTCTTCGTTGCAAACCGGTTCCGCTGGGAGGATTCCGACCGTTCAGAGCCGGCCGAAGGCACCGCGATTTATGAGCGGGTCCATTGCGGTATCTGCTTCGATGGGGTGACCACCGTCCGTCAACAAGGCCTGGTACAGCAGCGAAAAGGCCAGATCGTCTCCCTGCTTGCCATCGAGAGCGATGACGGTGCCATCGAACTCCTCTTTTCGGCGGGCATTGTGATCCGTCTGGAAGTGGACGAAATCCTGTGCCATCTTCAGGATCTTGATGAGCCATGGCCGACCCAGTGGCGGCCCACCCACCCGCTGGACGACTAAAACTGTAATTAGAGCGAATGAATATGGCGTGCGGACCACGCCCATAGATCTTTGTCCCGGAGACTCCGTTGGTTGAAACGCAGGAACTGGTGCTGGCCCTCCCGAAGGGCCGCATTCTGAAAGAAGCCCTTCCTTTGTTGGCGCGCGCCGGTATCGAACCGGAAGAAGCGTTCCACGATGAGAACGGCCGTCAACTGCACTTCGCGACCAACGTGCCAGGGCTGACCATTATCC
>JABJKO010000258.1 GCA_018660305.1 Rhodospirillaceae bacterium | reverse complement strand
CCTTCCTGCTCGATATGGTCGGCGGCTTCACGAAGACCGGCCGTATCGGCCAGCGTCACCGCATATCCGGACAGATCCAGATGCACCTCCACCACATCCCGCGTGGTGCCGGGCGTATGGGAAACGATGACCGCGTCCCGTTGGGCCAGGGCATTCAGCAGGCTGGATTTACCCACGTTAGGGGCCCCCAGAATGGCAATGAAGACCCCGTCCCGGATCCGCTCGCCACGGCGGTTATCATCAAGATATTGTGATAGGTTGTCCTCTAACTCCCAGATATTGTGTTTTATGGCGGTGGCGAGATCTTCGGGCAGGCCCTCTTCGGGAAAATCGATGTCGGCCTCGATCAGAGCCAGCGTGCGCAGAAGCTGGTCACGCCAGCCTTCACAATGACGCCCCAGGGCGCCGTCAAGCTGGCGCAGCGCCTGTTTACGCTGGGCCTCGGTCTCGGCCGCCACCAGATCGGCGAGGCCCTCCACTTCCGTCAGATCGAGCTTGCCATTATCGAAGGCCCGGCGGGTAAATTCACCGGGTTCCGCGATCCGGTATTCCTTGCGGTCCGCCAGGGCCGCACAGACCACCCCGACGGTTGCCCGCCCACCATGCACATGCAGCTCGACCACATCCTCGCCGGTGAAACTAGCCGGGGCGGGAAACCACAGGGCCAACCCGTCATCCAGCGTGTCGCCGCTCCCAGGATCCACCAGGCGGCAGCGCGTGGCATGGCGCGGCGCCGGGGACGCCAGGCCGGCCAGATCGCGCAGCGCCTGTCCCGCCGCCGGTCCCGAAATACGGATCACCGCGATCCCGGCCCGCCCGGCTGCCGTCGCCGGTGCAAAGATGGTGTCGTTTGTCATCCCTGCCCCTTAGCGCTGATCGCACCGATCTGGCAAGCAAGAGATGGTCCGGCCGGAAATATCGCGGTCGCATCCGGGGCAGCGCTGGTCTACCATCGCCGCGAATTCGCTCACCCGACGCGCCAGGAAAGTCCATGACCGAGAACCGCCTCGCCGGCGAGACCAGCCCCTATCTTTTGCAGCATGCTAACAATCCGGTGGCGTGGCAGCCCTGGGGGCCCGATGCGCTGGCCGAGGCAAAATCGCAGAACAAGCCGATCCTGCTGTCCATCGGCTATGCCGCCTGTCACTGGTGCCACGTGATGGCCCATGAGAGTTTCGAGAACGACGACATCGCCGCGGTGATGAACGATCTGTTCGTCAACATCAAGGTCGACCGCGAGGAGCGCCCCGATCTCGACACCATCTATATGCATTCCCTGTCCCTGCTGGGCCAGCAGGGCGGTTGGCCCCTGACCATGTTCCTGACGCCGGATGGCGAGCCGTTCTGGGGCGGCACTTACTTTCCCCCCGAATCCCGTTATGGCCGCCCGGGCTTTCCGGAGGTGCTGCGCACCATTCACGAATACTGGCGCGACAAGCAGGACGCCGTCGAGCAGAACGTCGCCACCCTGCGCGACGCGCTGGCCAAGATGGGCCAGTCGAATGCCGGCGGCGGCGTGACGCTCGGGGTCATCGAGCGCGCCGCCCAGCGGCTCGCCCAGGAATTCGACAAGGTCCATGGCGGCATCGGCACGGCACCGAAATTTCCCAACCCCTCGATCCTCGAATTGCTGTGGCGGACTTACCGGCGCTGCGGCCATGCCGACCTCCGCGACACGGTTCTGCTGGCGCTGGAAAAGATGAGCCAGGGCGGCATCTACGACCATCTCGGCGGCGGCTTCAGCCGCTATTCGGTGGATGCCATCTGGCTCGCGCCGCATTTCGAAAAGATGCTCTACGACAACGCGCAACTCATCGAGCTTCTCACCTGGGGATGGCAGGAAACCGGTAATTCCCTTTTTTCCCAAAGGGTTACCGAGACCATCGGCTGGGCGCAGCGCGAGATGATCGCCGACGGCGGCGGGTTCGCCGCGACCCTGGATGCCGACAGCGAGGGCGTGGAAGGCAAGTTCTATGTCTGGGACGAAACCGATATGGATTCCATCTTAGGAACAAATTCCGCCCTGTTCAAGGAAGCCTATGACGTCACCCATGGCGGCAATTGGGAGGGCAAGAATATCCTCAACCGCATCACGCCGGTTCGGGACTTTTCCGACGACGAGGAAAATATTCTGACACAATGCCGCCAGCAGCTTCTCGCCGAGCGCGACAAGCGGATCCGGCCGGGCTGGGACGACAAGGTACTGGCCGACTGGAACGGGCTGATGATCGCCGCCACCGCCGAGGCCGGCGCGGTGTTCCACCAGCCGGACTGGATCGCGGCCGCCCGCACCGCGTTCGATTTCGTCGCCACCAACATGGTGCGGGACGGCCGGTTGTTTCATTCCTTCCGCAACGGCACCCTCAAGCATACCGGCACGCTGGAAGATTATGCCGGCATGATCCGGGGCGCTCTCACCCTCCATGAAATCACCGGCGAGGGGGGCTTTCTGACGCAGGCCGAAAATTGGGCCGCCAAGCTGGATACCCATTACTGGGATGCTGCCGGCGGCGGCTATTTCTTCACCGCCGATGATGCCGAGGCCTTGATCGTCCGCACCAAATCCGCCGAGGACCACGCCACCCCGTCGGGCAATGGCGCCATGGTGGCCAATCTCGCCCGGCTCTATTTCCTGACCGGCAACGACGCCTACCGCGCCCGCGCCGATGCGCTGATCAACGCCTTCTCCGGTGCGCTGGCGGAAAACTTCTTCCCCCTCGCCGCCCTGATGAACGGCATCGAATTCCTGCAATGCGGCACCCAGATCGTCATTATCGGCGACCGGGTTGCACCCGACTGCCGGGCACTCCTCGGCGCGGTGACGACGGTCTCCCTGCCCAACCGGGCGCTCGCCGTCATCGGGCCGGACGATGCCCTGCCCGACAGCCACCCGGCCCACGGCAAAACCCAGCAGGCCGGCACGGCCACCGCCTATGTCTGCGTCGGCACCACCTGCTCGCTCCCCTTGACCGACGCGGGCGATCTGGCAGAAGCTTTGTCCGTGGGGTTGGCATAACCCGCCTTTGCGTCCGGTTGTTTTTTTTATTTGGTCTGTCGCCCATGCCCTGTGTGTCGCTGCAATCGCCCCTCGGCCCCCTGACCGTCCATGAAGAGGACGGGTTGCTTACCTCGCTGGATTGGTGCTGGTCGAAGGAGCAGGAGGAGACTGGGCTGCTATCCCTGATGCGCGACCAGCTCAGCGATTATTTCGATGGCACGCTCACCGATTTCTCCCTGCCTCTGGCCCCCGCCGGCACGCCGTTCCAGCACCGCGTCTGGTCGGCCATGTGCCACATCCCCTATGGCGAGGTGCGCTCCTATGGCGACATCGCCCGGCAACTCAAAAGCGGGGCCCGGGCGGTGGGCATGGCGTGCGGCCGCAATCCCCTGCCGATCTTCATCCCGTGCCATCGCGTGGTGGGCGCCGACGGCACCCTGACCGGCTATTCCGGCGGCGACGGGCTGGCCAGCAAGGAATATCTCCTGACCCATGAGGGGTTCGAGGTGGTGTAGGGGCGCAAGATCCCTCCCGCAATCGCGGTGTCGGGAAATTTTACAGTTTTTCGGCCAAATTGGCGGAAACGGCCAAAAACTGTCGGAATATTTTACAGTTAGGGTTAACGGTCCTCTCGCCGACCTTCCTAAACCATTGATATCCCACAAAACCCGAAGTTGGCACGGTTCTTGCATAATAACAAGAAGCGGTCATGCACACATGAGTCGCGGGCAATATACCTACTTGGGAGAAGCCCAATGTTTTTCGGAATGCGAAAAGTAACGGCCATTGCAGCAGCCGCTTTGTGCGTTATCGCTGTAACCAGCAGCGCAGCGCGGGCAGCTCTCATTTATGAATCGGCGACAGGCGATTTTGACGCCGTCGTTGGGGGCGGAACCGGTGTGAACGCGAATCAATATATCGGCGCGGCTTTCTCCCTTAACCAGCAATCGACAATTGACGCGATCGGCGGACATTTTGGGACTTTTTCGGGCGCCGGTGGGTCATTATTTGGGGCGCTGGTAGCCCTAAATTCATCTGGGTTTCCCTCCAGTACCGGGCTTTCGTTCGACACCGTAATCGCAAGCACGGTCTTCACGCCGACCCTTGGGTCGGATTTTTTAACGCCGCTTTCGACGGTGCTGAATGCGGGGACTTATGGTGTTGTTTTTGGATCAAATATGTTTGGGGCGGCGGGGTCGCACACTCTAACACTTTTGCAAACACCGACAATTACCAGCACCGGCACGGTTTTCATTTCCAACACCTCGAGTTTCATCAGCTGGGGCAACTTGTCTGCGCCAAGTCCCAATCGATTGCGATTGCTCGTTTCAGCGGAATCGGCGGTGCCCCTTCCCCTTCCAGCCGCCTTGCCGCTTTTTCTAAGTGGGCTCGTGGGTCTGGGCTTGGTATTGCGCGGACGGTCTAAATTGGTTTGATCTCATAATTTCGTGATGGGCTATGGCACCCCACTCCCGATGACAGGCGCGGGCCGCCGCGTTATGGTGACCGCCGTTTCAAAAAGCCTTTTCGACGACAGAATTCGGGAGACAATCCATCATGGCGGATATCAATATTCAGGGGGCCGATGGCAGCTTTGGCGCCTATCTCGCGACCCCTGCCTCCGGGTCCGGTCCCGGGCTGCTGGTGATCCAGGAAATCTTCGGGGTCAATCAGGTGATGCGCGATCTGTGCGACAACTTCGCGGCGCAGGGCTACATCGCGGTCTGTCCGGATCTGTTCTGGCGCATCGAGCCCGGGGTGCAGCTCACCGACAAAACCGAAGACGAATGGAACAAGGCTTTCGAGCTGATGAATAAATTCCTGCCAAACTTCGAAAAGGGCCAGGCCGATCTGATGGCCGCCATGGCCTATGTGCGCTCCATGGAAGGCTGCAACGGCAAGGTCGGCTGCGTCGG
>JABJKO010000108.1 GCA_018660305.1 Rhodospirillaceae bacterium | reverse complement strand
CTTACGCGAGTATTTAACTGTTGGCCGCCCGCAATCCTGACAGGGTCGCCCGCGGCGATATCTGGTCCTGTTCGATGCGAAGTTCGATCAATGACGGCCCGCCGGTGGCGCGTGCGCGCTCAAAAGCGGGGGCGAAATCTTCTGTTCGCTCGACAGTCTCGCCATGCAGTCCATAGGCGCGGGCCAGTGCCGCGAAGTCCGGATTGACCAAGTCAGTACCGCTGATACGGCCCGGATAAAACTTCTCCTGATGCATTCGGATCGTTCCGTAAGTCCCATTGTTTACAACAACAAATACCATATCGAGATCATACTGGCGGGCCGTCGCAATTTCCTGTCCGCACATGAGGAAATCGCCATCGCCATTGAACGATACGACAATGCGATCAGGCATGGTGACCTTGGCGGCCACTCCTGACGGCACGCCATAACCCATGGAGCCACTTTGGGGCGCTAGTTCCGTCGGGTAATCGCGGTAGGGATAGAAGCGATGCACCCAGTTGGAAAAATTACCGGCGCCGTTGGCGATGATGGCGTCGTCGGGCAGCGTGTCGCCCAGCCATTTGATAATGGCGCCGAGATCCACCGCGCCTTTCATGTCGGGGGGCGTGACGTTGTCCAGATGATCCGCGTTGGCCGCTTTTGTCCAGTCAGACCATGGCGGTGACGCGACGGGCGCCAAATTCCGGGCGGCGGCGGAGAACAGCGCCATATTGGCGTTGATCCCCAGATCCGGCTGATAGACCCGGGCAATTTCATCGAGGCCGGCCGCCACATGAATAAAAGTCTGGCTGGGGCAGGGGATGGAGAAGCGTTCGTAGCCGTCGGTGATGATCTCGCTCATTTGTGCGCCAACCACCAGTAGCACATCGGCTTCCTGGGCCCGCTTGGCCAATGGCGGGTTGACCCCAAGTCCGAAATCGCCGGCATAATTGGCGAGCCGGTTATCGTAGAGATCCTGGCGGCGGAAGGCGGCGGCCACAGGTAGATTGCTGGCTTCGGCAAAGGCGCGGAAATCGGCACAGGCCGCCGGCGTCCAGCCGCTGCCCCCCATGATGACCAGGGGCCGCTCGGCACCGGCCAATAGCTCCCGCATACGCGCCATGGCACCGGGATCGGGGGCCGGCTGCGTGGACACGTAGCGGCGCGCATCGTTGGCGGCCGCTATTTCTTTCTGCATGTCTTCCGGCAGGGCGAGAACCACGGGGCCGGGTCGGCCCGATGTGGCCACGTGAAAGGCGCGGGCGACCATTTCCGGAATGCGGGCCGGATCGTCGATCTGGCTGACCCATTTGCACAGGGGCGCGTACATCTGACGGAATTCGACTTCCTGGAAGGCTTCGCGGTCCATCATGGAACGCCCCACCTGACCGACCAGCAGGATCAGCGGGGTTGAATCCTGATGGGCGGTGTGGATGCCCAGGCTGGCATTGGTGGCGCCCGGGCCGCGGGTCACGAAACAGATGCCGGGCCGGCCGGTGAGTTTGCCATAGGCCTCCGCCATGTAAGCGGCGCCGCCTTCCTGGCGGCAGACAATGAGGCGAATGTCGTCGCGCGCGTCATAGAGCGCATCCAGCGACGCCAGATAACTTTCGCCGGGCACGCAAAATATTGTGTCCGCGCCATGAATGCGCAGCTGATCCACGAGGATCTGGCCGCCGGTCCTGAGATTGGTGTTGTCGGTCATATGGATATGAACTCGTCTATGAATATGGTGTAGCGCTGCAGCTTCGGCTTGTCCGCATCTTCCGGATTAACGTAGCTGATGGAGCTTTTACCCTTGAGTGCGCGGGGCAGGATCATGACCCGGGAGAAATTGCCGGGCCGGTCTTCAGGCGCACTGGCCAGAACCGGATCGGGGCCGGATTCAAACCAGGCTCCGCCCGGCGCAATGCGCTTTTTCTGGCCTTCGGTTTCCACCGAGAACCCGCCCTGCAATAGACACCGTATACCGGGTCCCTGGTGCGTATGGGTATAGGCGATACCGCGGGGTGGAATATCCACCCGGTCGCACCGCATGAGGTAGCTGTCCCCTGGTTCCAGATCCAACTCTGCATCGAGCAGGAGCCCTGAACTACTATCCTCGCTGTCCAGTAAGACCATAGGGTCGGTTGGCTGAACCAGCTCATAGCGCAAAAACCGGGCGCCATCGGCTCCGGCGGAAACGGTTACGTCCTGGTCAGAAAACCAGGCGGAGTTGGCGGACAGGGTGGCCGCATCCCGGGAGTCTGAAACAGATGTCATGCCCTCCCGGGTATAGATCACCCGGTTCGTCGCCTTGAACGCCTCACCGGTTGATGCCTTGGCTCCCAGGCGGTCATCGTAAAGTCTAAGCGAAAATTCAGTCATGGTGTGTCGGGGTTTCTCACGGTTTCGGGGACCACGGGGCGGGCAGGAGGGTTTTGTTTTCCTGGCGCAGGATCAGGGGCAGGATCTTCGGCAGGAAGGCCTGCCATTCCTTGCTTTTTCCCAATGCGGCGCGCCGCTTGTCGCGGTCGGCGTAGCTGTCATAGGCCCACATGTGGATGATTTGGTTCTGCGGTCCGAAATCCACCGCGTACCAGCCCACCAGTTTTCCCAGGATTGGTTCCTGTACTTTCAGCCCCTCGGCTTCGTAATGTTTCATATATTCCGGTATCTTGCCGGGATGCAGCGTATAAGTCCGTTGTTCGATAATCATGATCGCCGATTTTGTTTTGTGTGATGGGGCATCACATCACAGCGGCGCGGGAGCGGCAACCGGTGGAAAGACAATTGCCGGCGCCCGAGTCGCTTTGAACGGCCATGTCATTCCGCTATGATCGCGCCCCGTATCCGTCAGCCCGTTCGGGGAACCATGAAAAATCACAAAGTCAGAGTCTATCCCTCCAAAGAGAACCTGCCGCGCGAGGAACAACTCGCCTGGAAAATTGCCTCTGTCGCCACCGATCCGGCGCCTATCGACCCCGCGGTCGAAGAGATGGTGATTAATCGGTTTATCGATAACGCGTCGGTGGCCATCGCCGCCATAAACCGCTCGCCGCCCGCCGCCGCCCGCGCGCAGGCCGTGGCCCATCCGCGTGAAGGGGGCGCCACGGTGTTCGGTATTCCCAATGACCGGACGTTCGATGCCGAATGGGCCGCCTGGGCCAACGGTACCGCCGTGCGCGAACTGGATTATCACGATACCTATCTGGCCGCCGACTATGCTCATCCCGGCGACAATATTCCGCCTACCCTCGCCGTGGCCCAGCAATTGGGGAAGGGGGGCAAGGAGCTTCTCGCCGGTATCGTGACCGGCTATGAAATTCAGATCAATCTGGTGCATGGCATGTGCCTGCATGAACACAAGATCGATCACATTGCCCATATCGGACCGTCGGCGACGGCGGCCATCGGGACGCTTCTGGGGCTGCCGACGGAGATCATCTATCAGGCGGTTCAGCAGGGGCTCCATGTCACCACGACGACCCGGCAGTCCCGCAAGGGAGAGATTTCAAGCTGGAAAGCCTTTGCCCCGGCCCATGCGGGCAAGCTTGCCATCGAGGCCGTCGACCGCTGCATGCGCGGCGAGGGAGCACCGTCTCCCATCTATGAAGGCGAGGACGGAGTCATCGCCTGGATGCTGAGCGGGCCGGATGCGTCCTACACGATTCCCCTGCCGGAACCGGGGGAGGCCAAGAAGGCGATCCTCGATTTCTTTACCAAAGAGCATTCGGCGGAATATCAAAGCCAGGCGCTGATCGATCTGGCATTCAGGATGCGCGACAAAATCGATGATTTCGACGCCATCGACAACATCGTCATCCACACCAGTCACCATACGCATTATGTGATCGGAACCGGTGCCGGCGATCCGCAGAAAATGGATCCCACGGCCAGCCGCGAAACGCTGGATCATTCCATCATGTATATCTTCACCGTCGCGCTGCAGGATGGCGACTGGCACCACATCCGGTCCTATGCGCCGGAGCGCAAGCAGCGGGAAGACACGGTGCGCCTGTGGCAAAAAGTATCCACCGCCGAGGACCCGGTGTGGACTGAACGCTATCATGACCCGGATCCTAAGAAGCTGGCCTTTGGCGGGCGGGTTGAGATCAGCATGAAGGACGGATCGACCATCATCGACGAGCTGGCCGTTGCCAATGCCCATACGCTGGGGGCGCGGCCGTTCGCGCGGGACGATTATATCCGTAAATTCAGGACATTGACCGAAGGTCTGGTGACACAGGGTGAATGTGACCGGTTCCTCGATCTGGTCCAGAATTTGCCGGCCTTGTCGGCCGACGAGGTCCGCGCCATCAACGTTGTGCTCGATGGGGCGGCACTGACCGCTTCCGAGCGCGACAGTAAGGGGATTTTCTGATGCTCTTTGTGGAAAAGACGGCGGCCGAGAAGCGGGTGGATTTGCGCCAGGGGCTGAAGTCCGGCTCCATCCTCCGGTTTCCGGGCTCCCATGCGCCGCTGGTGTCCCTCGAAATCGAACGCCAGGGCTTCGACGGTATCTATATTTCCGGCGCCGCCCTGTCGGCGGATCTCTGCCTGCCGGATATCGGCCTGACCACATTGTCCGAGGTGGCCCAGCGCGGCCGCCAGATTGCGCGGGTGACGTCGCTGCCGGCGATCATCGATATCGATACCGGGTTCGGTGAGCCCATGAGTGCCGCACGGACCATTCAGGAACTGGAAGAGTTGGGGATCGCCGGCTGCCATCTGGAAGACCAGGAAAATCCCAAGCGCTGCGGTCATCTGGACAATAAATCGCTGGTCAGCCGCGATGACATGGCGCGCAAGATCATGGCGGCGGCGGACGCCAAACGGGATCCCAACTTTGTGTTGTTTGCCCGCACCGATGCGCGGGCATCGGAAGGGATGGATGCCGCCATCGACCGGGCCAAGGCCTATGTGGATGCCGGCGCCGATGCCATCTTCCCGGAAGCCATGGAAGGCGAGAAGGAATTCGAGATCTTTCGCAAAGCCATCGACGTTCCCATGATGGCCAACATGACCGAGTTCGGAAAATCACCGCTGCTGTCGGCTCCGCAGTTGGAAAACCTTGGTTATAATCTGGTGATCTATCCGGTGACCACCATGCGGCTCGCCATGGGCGCGATCCGTGAAGGGCTTGAAGAAGTGGCCCGGACCGGCACGCAGCAGGGTGTGGTGGACAAGATGCTGACCAGAGCCGAGCTGTATGAGCTGATCCGTTACGAAGATTACAACAATTACGATCAGTCGGTTTATAATTTCAAGGTCTGAACGAGAACCAGAGATCCGGGGAAGGGATAGTCATGGCCAAGGCACCAAAGCGTAAGGCGCCCGCGAAACCACGGCGCGGGGCAAATGAGTTGCAGATTTTCAAGGGCCTCGACGGCGTCACGGTGGATGAGACGTCTATCTCCAAGGTCATGCCCGAAACCAATTCGCTGACCTATCGCGGCTACGCGGTTCAGGATCTGTGCGCCCAATGCTGTTTCGAGGAGGTTGCCTACCTTCTGTGGAATGGCGAGCTGCCGAATAAGTCCCAGCTGGCCGCGTTCCGTCGCGATGAACGCAAACGCCGCGAATTGAGCAAGGATCATCTGGCCGTTATCCGCAAATTCCCCAAATCGGCCCACCCCATGGATACCATCCGGACGTCGGTGAGCTATCTCGGCACCACCGAGATAGCCTGGGGCGGTGAGAATCCGGCCAATGACCGCCGCCGGGCCATGGATCTTCTGGCCAAGATCCCCACCATGATCGCCACCGATTACCGGCTGCGAAACGGTAAACGGCGTATAGCGCCGCGCAAGGATCTCTCCATGTCGGAGAACTTCCTCAATATGTGTTTCGGCTCCGTCCCGCCCAAAGAGGTCGTCAGTGCTTTCGATACTTCGCTGATCCTCTATGCCGAACACAGCTTCAACGCCTCGACCTTCGCGTCGCGCGTCGTCACCTCGACCCGCTCGGATATGTATAGCGCCGTGGTCGGCGGTATCGGCACTCTCAAGGGGCCGCTCCACGGCGGCGCCAATGAAGCGGTCATGCATATGCTGCTGGAAATCGGCTCACCCAAAAAAGCCGAAGCCTGGCTGCGGCGGGCCTTCAAGACCAAGCGCGTGGTGATGGGGTTCGGTCACCGGGTCTACAAATGGGGCGATTCCCGCGTGCCCACCATGCGCAAATGCCTGGAGGATCTGGCGGACTGGAAGGGCGACCGCACCTGGATCGAAATCGAGGACGTCCTGCAGGACATCATGATCCGCGAAAAGGCCATTCATCCCAATCTCGATTACCCGGCGGGACCGGCCTATTACCTGATGGGGTTCGACATCGATATGTACACGCCCATCTTCGTCATGAGCCGCATCACCGGCTGGACCGCCCATATCATGGAACAGGACGCGGACAACCGCCTGATCCGCCCCCTGTCGGCCTATTCGGGCGTTGCCCAGCGCACAATAAAACCCATGGCCAAACGCTGATCACGCGGGCTCCCTAGCGTACAGGCCGTCGCGTGTTAAGTGGTATCCGGCTCCCGGCACAACCTCCGGCAAAAATACTGGCCAGCTGGCCGAGCCAGTTTTTCATGCGCCCCTGGTTCGACTGGATGGCGGTCCGCTTCGTGACACAGTGGTATTTCCCGCTGTCACGGGCCTGGGCGGCGGGCCTTGCGGCGAACGGCTCGGTCGATGAATTTCAGGCCCTATTGGGGCCGGCGGCGGAGGGACTGCCAAAAGCCGATACCATTCTCGAGACCCTGGTCCGAAAACGGCGTCTCTATGAGGCGGCCGATGGTGGCTGGTGCGATGCCTTTTTCGGGGGGGCGGACGTTGATCCCGACTCGCTGGTGACACGGGAAATCGCCCGATTTAAAGCGGCGGCAGATCTCATGGCCATGCGGCGGTCGTTCCGGCCGCTTCGGAAATCCGTTCCCCAGGTCGATTGGGCGGTCGCCAAGCCGGCGGACGTCCAGGCACAGCACGGCCTGCGCCTGCAGGTGGAGGCCAATTCCTATGCGGCGCCGGCGCCGGTTGAAATGGAACAATCCCGCCCCGTCCAGGGCGCCAAGGGAGAGGAATTCTGGATCAGAATGCCGTCCCCGGTTCGGTCCATGGGCGATACGGCCTGGGCCCGCGTCTTCATGCCGGCGGAACGCCCGGTACGGGGTGTGGTTGTCTCGCTTCATGGCGTGATAATGGAGCCGGAAATGTGGCCGCTGGCCGATCTTTCCGACGGGCTGGTGGATCGTGGCTTCTGCGTGGTTCGGCCGGAAGCGCCCTGGCATGGGAGACGGAGGCTGGATGGTTATTTTGGCGGCGAGCCGATGTTCGCCCGGGGAATGTTGGGATTTGTCGAACTCTTCGAGGCCTGGGTTCTGGAGACAGCTCTGTGGATAGGCTGGGCCCGCGGTGCGCTAAGCGACCGGGTTGCGTTGGGGGGCATTAGTCTCGGCGCGCTGACAGCACAGATCGCCGCGTCGGTCTGCCATTACTGGCCGGAAGATATGCGGCCCGACGGCGCGTTCCTGATTACCACAACCGGTGACCTGATGGATGGCGCCCTACGGGGCAGCCTGGCGGAATTACTCGGGGTCACGGAGCAATTGGCGGACGCGGGCTGGACGGAAGGGGAAATCGACCGTTGGCGTCCGCTGGTTGAACCCGCTGAGAGCCCGGCACTGGATCCGGGCCGGATCGTCATGGTCCTCGGCGATGCCGATACGGTCACACCGTTCGCCGGCGGTATGAATTTGGCCCGGCGCTGGAACATTCCCGCCGAAAATCTATTCGTCGGCCATCAGGGGCATTTTTCGAGCGCGCTGGGACTTTACCGCAATACCGCGCCGGTCGATCGGGCAGCAGACATATTCGCGGCGTAGAAGGCGCCTTTATAATTTTGGGCTGCTTCTTTCTTCCTGCCGGATCATGGCTTCGCGCCGGACGATGTAGACGCAGGACCCCATGATGACCGTGGCGCCGGCAAATCCCCAGGCGTCGGGAAGTTCGTCGAACAGGAAATACCCGACGATGCCGGCGACGATGATGCGGGTGAAATCGAACGGCGCCACAATGGTCATCTCGCCGGCCGCATAGGCGCGGGTCAGGCAATATTGCCCGCTGGACCCGAAGAACCCCAGCATGGCCAGCCACATCCATTCCATGGGCGTCGGCATCTGAAAGACGATGAGCGCCGGTATGCCCAGAATAAGGACGCCGTAAAACAGGAAGTAGAAGACGATCCGCTCGGCAGGCTCGGTCCGGGTCAGATTCTTCATGGTGGTGATGGCGCAGGTGGCGAGGATGGCGCCAAACAGCGCGACAAAGGCCGCCGGTTCGATACCGGCATGGGGTTTGACCATGAGCAGCACGCCGACGAAGCCGGCGATGGTGGCGGCCGAGCGGCGCAGGCGGACCCGTTCGCCGAGAAACAGGGCGGCCAGCAGGATCGACCAGAGCGGGATTGTAAAGATCAGCACCGTGGCGTCTGCCAGCAGCATGTGGTGAACCGCGTAAATACCGGCCAACAGGGATGTGGCGCCGAAAAACGACCGCCAGAAATGCGCGAAGGGACGGTCGGTCTTGATCGCCGACAAGCCGTTTGTCGCCAGCCAGGGAAGATAGAACAGCAGGCTCATTAGAAACCGGAACATGCCCACTTCAAAAACCGGTAATGTGGTCATGAGATGCTTGGCCGCGGCGAACATCCCTGTCAGCAAGATAACGGCCACCAGCATCCAGAGCACGCCAACGACGTTGGGCGACATTATTGTCGGTCGCTCTGCGGCCGGAATGCTCATGAAAATTATCCGTGCGGATTAATGTCGGCGGAAAATTGCCCTGGCGGGACCCTACCCGGCGGTACGGATTCCATCAAGACGGCGCAAGGAGCCAAGGTGGGGAAGGGGCTGCGTTACGGAAAGCGGTAGCCGAATTCGTCGGTCTGGTAGACCTGCGTTTCCGGTGGCTGTTTCCGGGCGTTTGGGCTGCGTAACCATAGGCGCAGCAAATGGCGGCGGCGCTCGGATTCCGGATAATCTTCATAATCGGTCCGGCCGTGCATGATCACGTGGTTGTTGAGAAGCTGTATGTCCCCCGGCTGTAATTTCATGTCGAGATAGATTCCGGGCCGGGCCGCCACCTCCGCGACAAAGCGGACGGCCGCCGCTTCGGTTTCGGTCAATTGCACGCCAGCCCGTTCCACCGACCGGTCGATGGGCGACGGGTTATAGTGGCATGACACCGCATCGCCATGATCGATGAAGATGGGAATTCGATGGTCGCTCAGCTTGGAATCGCCAACCTGATCGCCGCGCAGCACATGGAAATAATAGCCGCGATAGAGCGGTTCGAGATATTCGGGATGTTCGTCGAGAATGATGTTGTGGACGGTCATGGAGCTTGCGATACGGCTTTCGCCACCGCTTCTCGCATGCTGAAACATCAGCAGCCCGACCACATCGTTATTGAGGTCGGTGTGCATGCGGAGATGGCCGCCAACCTCGTAATTGCGCATGTGACGCACCTCGCTTCCCGGGCCGGAGCGATCGATCACATGGCCAAGCCGGTCGCCTTTCCTGCTTTGCGCCTGCCCGATGCCGAATTGGGCTCCGATCCCCCAGAATATGGCGGCAAGTTCCTCTTCCGTGTAGCGATCGACCGGAAGACCGCGGAGGAGAATAAAACCGCGCCCCTGCTGTAGCTCGTTGTCCATCTCATGAAGAGCGGGCGCCAATGTGGACAGGGGAAAATCCGCCGCGGTTACGGTGTAGAGATCGGGCAGAGTTATGGGGATGCCTGCGACGGCGGCCTCAATTTCCGCGAGATGCGGGGCGGTGAGGTGAAAAACCCAGTCGTCGCGGCCGGCGAAACTGTCGCCCTGCCAGACAGGGGGGCCGGAAACCGGCTTTATTGGGATACTGACTGTTGCCATGACAGACTCCTCCGGATCGCCTTTGTCATCAGGGTATCGGTCACAGCGGTTCGGGGCGACTGTTTTTTTACGCCGTGATCGTCCTGAAACGTACTGTTCGCCACAGGATCAGCGCAATAACGCCCAGATTGAGAACATTCCAGCCGATGCCGTTGATAAAGGCCACCCGGTAGGCGCCGGTTACATCGTAAATCCAGCCGGACAGCCAGCCGCCCAGCGCCATGCCCAGAATGGTCGCCATGATGACCAGTCCGATGGAGCGGCCGGCTTCGCGGGCGGGCAGATATTGGCGGATGATGATGGCATAGCTGGGAATAATTCCACCCTGGGCAAGACCGAACATGAAGGAGATGACATAGAGCGACATCAGCCCGTCATAGGGAAGGTAGAACAGGAGGGCCAAAAGCTGAAGGAATGACCCCAGCAGGAGGGTGCGGACGCCACCGATATAGTCCGCCAGGAAACCGGAGGCTAGACAGCTGAAGATGCCGGCAAACAGCATCAGCGACAACATCTCGGCGCCCCGCGCGACGCCATAGCCGAGATCGGCGCAATAGGCAACGATGTGGACCTGTGGCATGGACATGGCGACGCAACAGGCGATTCCGGCAATGGCGAGCAGGAGCCGCAGGGCGCGCGGCGATAAATCGATGATGTGGCTCGGCGGGATGGAATGCACCCCGTTATTTTCCGCCGCTTCAATTTCGCTGGGCGCCTTGCGGCGTAGCAATAGCGCGAGCGGCACCATGGTCACAACGCACATGATCCCCATGCCTGTATAGGTGACCCGCCAACCGTCGCTCTCCACAAAACCCTGCAGGATGGTGGGCCAGATGGCGCCGGCGATGTAGTTTCCGCTAGCGACGGCGGCCACGGCGATGCCGCGGCGGCGTTCGAACCAGTGAGAGATATTGGCGAGCAGCGGACCAAAGCAGATCGCCGTACCGACCCCGATCAGCACACCGTGGATCGTGGAAAACAGCCAGATAGAGTCTGCCTGAGCGGCCAACGTGAAACCCAACCCCAGCGCCAGGGCGGCGGCGATGACCGGCGGCACAATACCGAGCCGGTCCACATAGCGCCCACCGACCAGATTGCCGAACGCGAAACCGAACATCATGAAGGTGAAAGGCACGGACGCGCCGGCCCTGTCGACGCCGAATTCAGCCTGCACGGCGGGAAGAATGACCACAACCGCCCACATACCGATGCTGCCGATGGTCCCCAGCAGCACCGACAGGGCGAGCCGGAAGCATGCATAGCGTCCGTCGACGGGACTTGCCGGCCCGTCTGTTCGATCTCTTGCAATTGCCAAGGTGTGGTCCTCTAGGTGGGCGACGGCACAGTATCATCTTCCGGCGACGGATCGCCAGCATGCCGGCGGACGCTTATTCGGGAATCAACATTGAAGATGCAACTCTTGTTCCCGTATGCAACGTCTTGACGATCAAAATAATATGCTTACTCTTTTTAATTGAATTATTTCAGGGACGCCGCCGCATGAGTTAAAGTGGTAAAAGGTATGGTGGCTCTTTAATTCGGCCAGGGGAGGGCGCAATCCATGTCAAAAAATATCGTGCTTTGTTCGGACGGCACCGGTCAGGCCGGTGGCCAAGGGTTCGTATCCAACGTCTGGCGTGTCTTCAAGGCAGTCGACCGTCATAAGGCCGGCGACGAACAGGTCGCTTTTCACGTCGATGGCGTGGGCACCGAAAAAAATAAATACATGCGGGGGATTGGCGGCGCCTTCGGCTGGGGGTTGAGCGAAGACATCCGGCTGCTGTACGCCGCACTGGTCCGCAGCTACGATGCGGATGATCAGATCTACCTGTTCGGCTTCAGCCGCGGCGCTTTCACCGTGCGGTCGCTCGCCGGGATGATCGACGATATCGGCATTCTCGATGGCAGCCAATTCCAATCCGACGACGAAATCAATAAAGCGGTCGAGTTGGCGTATACCGCCTATCGGAGAGTGAAAAAAAATGAGGCAAAGAGTCGAAAAAAAATAGAAGAGCTGGTGGAATTATATCGCTTCCACAATGGCCGAAAAATAAAATTTGTGGGCGTATGGGACACGGTCGATGCGGTTGGGGTGCCCATCGATGAACTGCGCGCAATTATCTATAAGGTTGCGACAATTTGGCGGGGACCTCACGAAGCGGAACTTAACGCTTCAATCGAGAATGCCTATCACGCTATTTCGATCGACGACGAACGCCACACTTTTCATCCCATGGTGTGGAATGAGGCCGCGTTTGCGCAGGTACGCAAAGAGGCCGGTTTATCTGAGGGAAAGGTTGAGCAGGTCTGGTTTAGCGGCGTCCATTCCAATGTGGGCGGCGGCTATCCCAAGGATTCGCTGGCCTTTATCCCGCTCGACTGGATGATGAAGCGGGCCCATGAGTGCGGTCTTCAATTCGATTCCGCCAAATGGAAATCGTTTGGTACGGCCAATTATTCAGGAAATGGCGGGGAATATCAGACCCAGGCCGACAGGAACGGCCGCATATACGATTCGAGAGGCGGTGCCGCTGTTTATTACCGATATAAACCGCGCGAAATAGCCGATCTGTGGCGCAAAGAAAATTCTAGCGGTTTGCCCAAAATCCATGAAAGCGCCCTGATGCGGATTGAGTCGGGATACACGGGGTATGCGCCGACCGCGTTTCCCGCCACATTTGAATTCGTGCCCACATGGAAATCCGACATTGAAAGCGTTGGCGCGTCCACGGCGGGCAAAGAGCAAGTTGGTCAGGGGCCGGATTTGTCGGAGGCCCGTTATTGGATTTGTTGGCGACGTCTCCTGTATTTTGGCTTTTTAACGTGGACGCTGCTCTTCCTGTTTGGCGGCATTATTCTCGACAATATGAGTGACGATCCCTGTGGAGGGTATGGGCTGTGCGCCAGTCTGCTTTCGGTTTTAAAGGGCGTGCTCCCCGACTTTACCCACGGATGGCTCGACAGTTATGCCGCTAATTGGGCCGTTCTCGCGGCCTTTATCACCATTCTCGCTGTTATGGGCGGGTGCCGGCGCTGGTTCAAATCAAAGACAGATAATGCCGCGGATAAAGCCTGGAAGAAAATCGGCATAAAACGCCTGAAAAGTGAGAGCAGCGGGGATGCCGGTCAGGGGACATCGTCATGAAATCCATATGCTCATATCTCATCAGCCGCTGGATCTGGTTTTCCGTGTTGATTCTCTTCCTGCTTGCGCTTTTTTATATTCTGTTGGGTCAGGTTCTGATGATAACGACGGCCAATGTGAAAGGGTTGTGTGGGGATGACCGGAAAGCCGGGGCGGAACGGCCGGTCGGCCTGTTCGCCCATAAAACAATTGAATTCCATACGCAAAATCCCTGTTTCGATTCCGGCGTTCATCTGGAGGCCGGAGAGCGCTATAAAATCTCCGTCGAAGCGGTGGGCGTTTGGAAGGATGCCTCCATTCCAGCGGATCCCGCCGGGTTCAAAAATTGGACCGATAATTTGCGGTTTGTCATGCTTGCCGCGTTACCACTGCGCCGCCATTTGACCGACGGCTGGTTCGTCGTGATGGGTAAAATCGGACAGCATGGCGATGCTTTTCCCATTCGCCATGGGAGACGCCTCAAGGCATCTGCCAGCGGGCCGCTCTATCTGTACGTGAACGACGCTATTCCGCCGTTTTGTTCCAGTGACTGTTCGTCTTTCTATACGATGAACAATGAGGGAAGGGCGCGGGTGACCGTCGAAAAATTGTCCCTGTAACAGCTTTCCGTCCGTCTCTATTTGCGCCGCCCCGCCACTTCCCTATAAGGTCCGGCGCTATTGGGGACGGGAGATTGCCATGATCTATGAGGAACGCATCTACACCATTCAGCCAGGCAAGATTGCCGAATATATGAAGAATTACGAGACCCTCGGCCTGCCGGTTCAGCAGGAAGTGCTGGGGACCCTGGTGGGTTTCTGGCACACCGATGTCGGTGGGCTGAACAAGGTGGTGCATATTTGGGGCTATGACGGTCTCGACGATAGGCTGGAGCGCCGCGCTATCCTGGCGGCCCATCCCGACTGGCCGGCCTATCTCGATGTTGCGCTGCCTCTCATCGTGGAACAGGAAAACCGCGTTCTGATCCCCGCCGGTTTTTCACCAGCTCATTAGGGCCCTCTAGGGCCGCGCTCGGTTTTATCGAGAATTGTTTTTATGCGGAGCCGGTGCGTTCGGCGGCGGAGGGACTCTCTGGAAAAGGGGACGCCGGTTTGATTGGCCGCGGCTGGCTGTACTTTTGCGGTACGCGCGGATCGGATTGTCTCGGGTCGAATGGATTTGCCGTTGTCTACCAAAATGCTGCCTTTCATCCATGAAGAGACGACGCAATTTATACGGACAACTAGAGTGATAGGGTGGGGCCTGCACTTCATCGGGGCAATGACAATCGTGCCGCATCAGAGATTTTCTGGGGATAAAATGTGGACAGTTCATGTGACGCCCCCTGTGTGATTTCCCGCTGTAATTTTCGGCCCACGCCTATGAACAGAATTCGCCATCAGGCATTTGAATGGGGGAGGGCGCTTTGCGTAGTGCTGGTCATTGCCTGTCAGGCCGGCGGCAACGCGCGGGCGGCGGACAAAGAGCCACCCCTTCGCCCCGGGGCCCCGTCAAAAACGATTTTTGTTGCCAGCAACGGTTGGCATTCCGCCATTTTCGTGCCCCGTAATGAGCTGACGCCCGACAGCCTTCCCGAAATCACCGCCTTTCCAGAGGCGCGTTATCTGGGCTTCGGCTGGGGCGACGCCGAATTTTTTCCTGCTCGTGACCCTGGTTTTACAACCTTGCTGAGTGCCGCTTTTCTGCCGACGCCCGCGGTCCTGCATGTGACCGGGCTGCGGGTCCATCCCGAAGCAGCCTATCCCAAGGATGAGGTGATCGCCCTGAAAATTTCCCACGCCGGCTTTCGGAATCTCATCGCCTATCTCGACGGGACCTTCGCGCGCGCCGATAGGCGGCCCGGCAAACCAGTGGCGCCCGGTCTTGATCCCCACAGCTATTTCTACCGCGCCAAGGGCGAGTTCCACCTGTTCAATACCTGCAATAGCTGGACGGCCCGGGGCCTTGCCGCCGCCGGTGTTCCCATCGACGCCGATGACATCGTGCGTGCGGAAGGGCTGATGGCCTCTTTGCGGCCATTATCCGCAAACAGCTTTAAATAGACGGCAGGATTGTTTGGTCGTAGCCTGTGGCATCCCATCGCATATTTAGGTGCAGAAGGAGGCGAAGGTTATGGTGAGTGAATTTCATTATGGCGGTAACTTTTTCTGGCCGGACAACAACTGTGTCGCGGTGACCCTGACGTTCGATTTCCAGGGCGGCGAGGACGTCAGACCCGAGTCTGACGGCAAGATCAATCATGAGAAATACACCCAGGCCGAATATGGGCCCAATACGGCGATCTGGCGGATCCTCAGAATCCTGAAGGAGGAGGATGTCAAAGCCACCTTCCTGACCTGTGGCGGCATCGCCGAACGCTATCCCGACGCGGTGAAGGCAATCGTCGCCGACGGTCATGAGGTGGCGGGACACGGATATCACCATGAAGTCGCGCGCAATCTGTCGCGGGATGAGGAACAGGATGTTATCGGCCGCACGACGGGCATGATCAAAGAAAGGTCCGGCGGAGAACCGGCGGGGTGGCGCTCCTGTACCCAGAGCCCCAACAGCCTGTCGCTGCTCATGGAGAAGGGATATCTGTGGAACAGCAATTCCTTTTCATACGACCTTCCTTTTCTGTGGGAAGACAATGGCCGGGTCCTCGTCGAGCTGCCGCGACAGCCTTTCGGCGATGGCCGGACATACAATGGCGATCACGGAAACCCGGACGATACGCTGGTGGTCTGGAAAGGCATGTTCGATGAGCTCTATGCGGAATCAAACCGTGAGCCGACCTACTGTCCGTTTCAGTTCCACCCCTATATTTCCGGGCGGCCGGGCAGGGCGCACACCTTGCGTGGCATCATCCAGCATATGAAGAGTGTCGAGGGCGTGTGGTTCGCCACCGGCAGCGAGGTCGCGCGCTGGTGCCTCGATGAACTGTTCAAATCAGATCAGGACAGATCCGCCGCCCGTTAGAACCAATTTGTCTTGAGCGTACGGTGGATAGGCCGGCCCAATTGAACAGGATGCCCTGAGAAATATCAGGCAGCCCGTCTTCGTCTCGCCATACTTACCCACCGGATCAATCAGGTGTCTTTAAAGCCTCACTGGCACTGGATTGCTGGGAAGGGAACCGGGACAGGTGGAAGTGGTGGCGCTGGTACCTTGTTAACATCCGGGAACATGAAGTTGCAATTGGTGTAATTCTTCAGACATTTCACCTTTTTCAGCTTCACGGTTGCCCCCCCATAGTAGCCACCCGATGGATTGCGTTTGTTTTTCGCGAGCACGACATTTGTAGCGTTCTTTAAATAGAATTTTACGTTACGTGTTTTGAGGTTCTTCACATAATTCAGCCGGTTCTTGTTGATTGTCTTCGTCTGGCCCTTGTTCAGATAGATTTTCTTGGACTTGTTCTTGAAAGTACCATTCAGCGTATTGCCCGTATTATACCCGTATTGAATGCGGCACTCCTTGGCGCTGTATGCAACGGACGAATATGAAAGCGCTATGAAGCTAACCAGAACAAAGATGCCTGTACGGCGATCCGTCAAAGTCATTTTCCCCTCCCATGATTGCTGGCACGTTTGTTGTCACATTCACTGTATCCAACAAAGCAGGAAGCGCAAGTTGGCCAGCTAATTAGGCACGCCGACCATGGCAGCAAGCAGCGCGGGCTGGTATCAGCTAAGAACCGCTTCCGCGTATGAAACCCCGTCCTCGGCACCCACCTCGAACAAATTGCGTTCGTGCATCCAGGCCTGGGTTTGTTCGAACATGGCTTCCGTATAGGGCTGCGGGACAACCCGTTCGCCGGGCCCGAACCGCCGGACATCCACCTTGTCACAATAGCGGTCGGGAATTTCGTTGAGGAAGTAGTGCTTGAATTTCTCCGGTGTCGCGTCGATGTCGGCTTGGGCGCGGATCAGCGCCCGCATGTATTTTTCCACATCGTCGGCATTGGCATCCACCGGGAACATGTAACCCATCATGAAGGTGGTGGAGACGATGCGCCTGAAGCCCAATTGTTCCAGCAGGTAAAGCTGCGCGCCCCAGACATTCACCGCGGGAAGCTTGCCGGCATAGGCCGCATCCACACGGGACCACGACGTGCCGACGAATTTGAGGGCGATATCCTCCGGTTCGAGAAACACTTCCAGCGCCTGTAGCGCCGAATAGTGACTGCCCGAGTGATAACCCACGGCCACCTCGACACCGGCGAGATCCCGCGGGTCCATGACAGGGGAATCGCCGGGCACCACGATGGCGGCCTCGCAGACGCTGTAGGCCCTGCCGTACATGATGCCGTCCTGAAGCTTGGCCGATTGGTTGACCGTCCAGTGGCAGGCACAGCTCACATCGCCGGCGTCCTCGCGTCCGCCCTTGCGGCCGTGGCCTTCGGCGTAGCGCTCAAATGCGCCGAACAGATTGTCCTTGATGGGCGCGCCCGTCTCCAGCGCCTCGGCCAGTTGCGGCACGGATTTGTAGCTGGCGTCCACATTGAGGAAATAATCGAGGCCTTCGTCCTTGAAGTAACCCAATTCCTCGGCGACCCAGTCGTTAAGCCGGCCGTGCGGCTGGATGGTGAATTTTGACATCTGTTTGGTTCCAAATTTGGATTAAAGCGGGATGACGATCATGGTGTCGATGCGTTCGGAATCGCAGACCACGATCCTTTCTTTGAACTTCAGGGCGCCGTCCACCTCCACCAGCTTATCAAGATATTTTCCGGTGTTGAAAATCTCCGGCGCTTCGGACTGCATGGTTCGGAAGACGACGAAGCTCGTCTGTACCGAAATTACACCGTTCGGCACCTCTATGAGCAGGGGCGGGTCGATCAGATGGCGGTAGCTCTGCGGCTCGTAAATATTGGCGGTGCGCAGCGCGGAAATCCGATCCTCCATCATGGCACGGCTGTCACACAGCATCAGCCCCGCTGGCATGTTCCTCTCATGGTTCCAGCGCGTTGTAATCTTATAGAGGCCTTCCTCGATGAAAAGGCCGGGCCAGTACTCGAACTCGCCGTCATCGATCATATGGCCGTAGCACCGATTCAGATCGTCGATCCGTGCCAGCAACATTATGTCCGATAGATCAGGGGCGGTGATATCGTCCGGCATGGGGTCAATCCGCCATCAGCCCGTGCCAACCCTGCCAGAAGCCACGGACCGACAATTCATTGCAGCGGCTGTCTGACGATTGTTCGATATGACGACCGCCCATAGCAAGCACCGAGCTCTGATCTTCCGCCCCGGCGAGCCCCCGTCTGACCCAGCCGACAACCGCGCCGTCTTCCATGGCGATGAATCCGCCGGGCCCGATCAGGTTCGATTGGCGCAGCCGCATGGCCCGTTCTTCCGGCGTATCCTCGACCGGCGCCAATATCCACCAAATCAGCTCGCTCTTGTCCGGACCCTTCGGCACGTTGAGTCGCACGGTGATGACATTGGATAGCTGCTGTACCGAAAAATTGGGAAAGATGCTCTGGATGGCCAATGTGGTACCGCACTCATATTCCGGCCAGCCCTCGATCAGTTCCGGTGCGTTGAGGGTGTAGCCGTCTTTTACGGCGCGCAAATCCTTGGCGTTGTATTGTGCCTCGGCCTGGTCGGTGGCGCCCATGGAATAGGTCATGTGATGAAGCCCGCCGTCGCTCAACACGATCCCGCCCTTCATGGACAGCCGCACCAGCCCGAAGGTGGGAAAGAAGGAATGGAGCAGGGTCGCGTGATAGGTGTCGCGCACATTCTCCATATATAGCTTCCAGTTGCCGTCGAGCCCGTGTCTGAACATGCCGAGAATTTCCATGTCGCGACTGAGAACGCGATCCATATTGGCGCGCATTTCGGGCCCCAGATAATCGCTAAGCGATCCCACTGTCTCCGAGAACGTTCCGAATATCAGACCGCAATATGTTTCGACGCGCAGTCGCGGCAGGCCGTGGCAGGCATGGTCGAAATCGTCGGGCATGCCGCCCTTTCCCTGGATGCCGCGCTCAAACGCGACGGAAGCCAGGTTACCTTGCAAATCGTATGTCCAGTTGTGATAGACGCAGGTTAGCCGCTCGACCGTGCCGCTTTCCTCGATGCAGACCAGATTTCCCCGGTGGGCGCAGCGATTGACCATGGCATTGATCGCCCCGGTCTCATCCCGGACGACGATAATGGGGATGTCACCGACCATGGTCGTCTTATAGGTGCCCGGATCCGGTATCTCGCATTCGAGACCCAGGAAATTCCATGTGTCTCCCTGAAAAATCCGTTTCAGTTCCTCGGCATAGATTTCGTTATCCGAATAAACCGTATAGGGAATTTCGCTGAAATCGTCTGGATTCCAGTCCAGCGGCGCCATGGCTTTATTTATCCTGTCCGTGAAACACCTCGACCTTGCCGTGGTCGGCGCGGAGGTCTTTGCGGGTCTCATAATTGATGTGTTTGATATTGTCCTGCGAGCCCGACCGGTTGCCCATCAGGACCATGGGGCAATCGCCTGAGTTTTCCAGCTGATAGAAGCTGCCGCCATTGATAAGCGCCGCCATGCCCGGGTCGAGCACCGCCTTGCCGCCATCGGGAAAATGCATGGTGCACTGACCCTCGAAGCAGATGAAGGTCTGGTCCTCGTTATGGCAATGCATGTCGTCATGATCGCCGGGATTGGCGTAGTAATGCACCCAGGCATGCATCTTGCGGGTATTGAGCACGACGGTGCGCTTCTTTTCGCTATGGGCGACCTCGCCGACGTCGATGATTTCGATGGCCATAAAAATTTCTCCTAGAAGGGAATTTCGCCGAGAATTGTTGTCCGGTGCATGCGCCGGATTTCCGGCGGCTTCACGCCGTGACAGGCGAGATGGATGGTGGAACGGTTGTCCCACATGACCAGATCGCCCTCGCGCCATTTATGATGATAGATCAGGTCGCGGTCGGCGATGTGATCGAACAGTTCGTCCAGCAAAGGCTGCGCCTCGGCATCGGGCATATCCTTGATGCCGATGGTGAAGCGCGGCGAGATATAAAGCGCTTTTCGTCTCGTATGGGGATGCGTGCGGGCGATGGGGTGGAAGGCATCGGGTGGTGAACGTTCGTCGAAATAGGCTTTTTCATCCGCATGGCGGGTCGGCCGTGTCATGCGGTGATTTTTGTTGCGGTTGAAGCTGTGGATGCCGATCAGCCCGTCGAGTCGGGCTTTCATTTGGTCGGACAGGGTCTCATAGGCGGTGACCATGTTGGTCCATTCCGTATCGCCGCCGGTTTTCGGTACCGAGACGGATTGCAGAATGGTGTAGCCGGTGGGCTGATCCACATAGGAATGGTCCGAATGCCAGTCGCTGCCCGCATCGGGAACGCCGACATTCTTGCCGTCCTTGATCTCGGTGGACAGGATCAGCACTTCCGGCTGGCCCGGCATGAGATATTCCTTGTTGATGTGATACTGGATCTCGCCGAACCGCCGGGCAAAGGCGGTCTGTTCCGCCGGAGTCAGATGCTGGTCGCGGACCACCAGGACAATATTCTCATGATAGGCGTCGCGCAGCCTGGCGAAAGTGTCCTCATCCAGATCGGCGGCGTTGATACCGGTGACCTCGGCGCCCAGCGCGTCGGACAGGGGCGTAATTTTCATGTCGTTCAGGACTGTGGCCATGGGCTTTCTCCGAATCCCGTAATTCGATGAATGCAGTGTACACCGGTGTCAGATTTTTTCCAGATGGGGCATGATTTCCGACACAAACAGCTTTTGCGACCGCATGGCCTCTTCCAGACTCATGGTTCCGAAGAAAAGGTAGCCAATTAAGTAATTTATGCCGAGTTTCTCAATCTGTTCCTCAAGTTTTGCGCGGACGGTTTCGGGGCTACCGGCAATGGCCATGCCCATATCCGCCCAGCTTTCGAAATCAGCGCCGCGATGGACACCGGTACGCTTGGCGAAATTATCGCCGCCCACGCGCTCGCGCAGCCAGTTGAGGCTGGCGGCGTGATATTCCAGGGCCGGCTTGGCGATGCGCAGCGCTTCCTCGTCGGTTTCGGCCACGTAGATATGGCGCAATAACCCGATGGCCCCGCCGCCAGAGAATTCCGGCTTGGGGTGGGCGGGTGCTCCCCGTTTTGCCAGGGCCGTCCGGTAGCTGGTGATGTTCTCGAGGGCCAACTCGGTCGCGCCGTTCGCCGCGAAGTGAAGCCCCTGCTCGCCGGCCCAGGTCGCGCCGATGGTGTTGGACGAGCCGTACCAGACGGGCGGGTAGGGTTGCTGCAACGGGCGCAGCGTCATGGGCACGTCGCTATAGCTGAAATACTTACCCTCATAAGAGAATTCGTCGTTGGTCAGCGCTTCCTTGAGGCAATCATAGGCATCGAAGAAAATTTCCCGGGATTCGTCATGATCGATTTTGTGAAAATTCAATTCGAACGGCGACACACCACGCCCGACGCCCAGTTCCAGCCTTCCCTTGCTGAGATGGTCGAGCATGCAGATCTCTTCGGCCAGCCGTAACGGTGAGTAGAGGGTCAGCAGATAGACCAGGGGACCCATCCGGATCTGTTTTGTTTCCCGTGCCACCGCCGCCAGCCATACGCTGGGTTCCGGCACCATGTTGAGCCGTGACGAGTGATGCTCCGCCACATGCAGGCAGTAAAAACCGGCTTCGTCGGCGGCGGCGACAAATTCCAGCCGTTCATCGAACTGAGTGGCCAGCGTCCGGTCTTCCACGCGCTCGAGATGGTCAAATAAGCCAATTTTCATGGTGCCTCGCGTCGGGTTTTCTTATGGGCGGGATAACTGTGCCCGATTGTTGCCATTTGCGGTTCACGCGCAAGGGGGCGGCGCAGAATTACGCTGGAGCTGCGGAGCTAAACGTTCGCTCGTGAGGGGCGGGTGTTCAGAAGCGGTAATAGAGCGGCTCGGCCGTGGGGGGGGTGTTGGGCTTGTAGAGCCTGTCTCCCAGCCGCAGCTCCGCCCGGGTCGGTCCCCCGGTCGCTGCAATGTTATGCGGGGCCTGATCGAGCCGGACGCGGTCGCCGGGCTGGTACACGACGCCGTCAATGGAAACCGGGGCGGCGGCTTCAAGGGTGTAGATGCCCGATACGAATATCTGGAAGGATTGAGGGACTCCGGGAACCCCTATATCGAACGTCTTGCCGATGACGTAGATCGGCCCCCAATGATGGACGAAGTTGGCGCGCAGAATATGGAAATCCCTGTCGAGCAACCGATGCTGGCAAGTGGCATCGCTGGTGTTGCTTGCCATGGAAATATTCAAGGCGCAGCTATTGGCGATGAGGAATCTGGGCTGCTCGCGCCGCATCAGATCTTCCATGATGGCGGATTTCCGGGCCCGGTAGTTTTCCATACCCCAGCCGCTCATATAGAACCCGGCCTTTGGGAAGGATGACATCATCGAGTTTCGATCCAGATAGGGAACCGGCTCTCCATACATGCCATGGATCGCTGCAACGACTTCCCGCTGGGCAATGGTTTGATCGGGAAGTTTTTTGAAATGGCTGGTCACCAATGACGCCGAGATCAGCATGAGTGTCCCGCCAAATATCGCCGCCGGAATTCGGGAGGCTGATTGCCGGAGCCGGGTGATCAGGAGATCGGCGGAGATCCCGCCGAGAATAACCACCGCCGGCATCAGGAAGACGAAAAAATAGGGAAACGCGTTGCGGTAAATGACCAGTGACAGAAGAGGCAGGGCGAATGACAGGAGAATGAGGGAGCGGTGCCGGTTGTCGCCTCTCCAGGCATCATGGCCGGCTTTCCATAATCCGGAAAAAATGAACAGCCAGATGATTCCGTTTTCCGCCAGCGCCCGTACGATGAAATAGGCTTGTGGGAAAAACGGACCCGACAGCAGGGTTTTGCTGCCGGCACTCATCATGGCGGCGCCTGCTTCGGTGGCGGTGGCGTTCGTTAAGGTGCTGCTGTGCCACTGGAACAGCACGAACGAGGCCAGAACGCCCGCAATGATAAAGACAAACCCTCTCAATTCGGCGCCCCGCTTTACCGGTTCCATTAGGGAGAGCGTCAACAGGACCGGCCCGATGGTCGCCAGATAAAATATGCTCTTGATGGACACCATGATCGCGGCGGACATGAAAATGGCGGAGATCACCATGTGGATTCGGGAGCGGTCCTTGCCGAGCAGAAGGTGCAGCGATGCCAGAAACAGAAAGGCGCAGAGCGGATCGGCGCGGAAGCTCAGCACGTGATCCGCCACATAGGAGAATCCGAGGTAAAACAAAACCGGAAACAGGGCCGCTTCCCTGGAACAGAATTTCCTGGAAATGTCGTATATCATCCAGCAGGAGCCAAGGCTGAGACACCACATGAAAACCCGGGCCGCGAATATCTGGTGAATTTCATTGTCCGAGACCAGCGGCAGCCAGCCGAACAGATGGACATGTATTGTCTGCAGCGGAGCCGTCAGATCCCCGTTCTGATAGAGGTGCACCAGCGACAGAAAGTAGAACTCATCCCAGTTTATGTTCGCGATGAAGACGCGGTGCAGCCCCAGGACGATCATGGCGACGATGATCGCCTTAACCCCCCGTTCCAACAGCATGAGCGGCTTTGGAATCTGCCCGAGGCCCGTTGGTGTATGGGAAAGAATGTGACGTATCTGGCTCAACCAGGAGGCTCCGTTTTTGCGGGCCGGCGCGCCAATGTCGTTAGGCACCCGGCCGTCGCAGACCGTGCAACCTGGCTTAGAGAGCCCCGGTTAACATGTGGTGAACGCTTGAATTTCTCCCAAATATCGCATTTCGGCTAGGGGATGGGACAAGCAGCCCGCCCCACCTCTATCGCGTCGCCTTGCCGGGCGGCGCGGCTTTCAGCTTGCGGCCGAGAAACTCGATCTTCTTGCTGTAAAGCAGGTCCCGGATATGGTGCCAGTGGGAGAATTTGATGAGCTGGTCCACCTGCCCGAACATGGGCATGGGCAGGTCGCGGGCCTGGGCCAGATCCATGGCGATATCCATGTCCTTTTCATGCCAGGTAAAGCGCGTGCCGTCCCATTCTTCCAGCGTGCCGTTGCGGCCCGGGGCCTGTAGCAGGGTTTCGCGCATTTTCTGCGGATCGATGCCGTAGCTCTTGGCAAGCAGCAATGCTTCCTGGTTGGTCAGGCTGTGGACCCAATGCAGCATGTTGTTGACGGTCTTGCCGATTTCGCCGCACCCCAGCGGACCCAGGTGATGAACCGCCCGGCTGTAGCATTCGATGGCCGGGCTGGCTTTTTTCACGTCCGCCTTGGAGCCGCCTACCATGGAGGCCAAGGTGCCGTCGCGGGCGCCGCCGAGGCCGAAACAGACCGGCGCGTCGATGACCTTCAGCCCGCCCTTTTTGGCGATGGAAGCGGCTTCGAGGATCATATCGGGGTGACTGGTGGCCGTGATGACCAGTACGCTGCCTTTCCTCGGCTTGCTTTTGGCGAGATCGGTCACCACCTGGCGCACCTGGTCGTCATAGCCGACCATGATGATGATCACATCGCACACGCTGCCGAGATGTTTGAGCGAGCCCGACGCCTTGGCGCCCTGCTTGACCATCTTGTTGACGGCCGCCTTGCTGAGATCATAGGCGTAGACCCCATCGAACTTGCCGCTTTTGACGCAGTGTGTGGCCATGTAATTGCCCATGGCGCCGACGCCGACGAATCCAACATTCATGATTTTCTCCCTGAATTAAATGGCTCTGACTGGAAATAAAAATTAAATGGCCGGACCGATGGATTGCGGCGTCTTGATCGCCCCCGTCAGTTCCGCGTCCGGGATGGCCAGGATTGCAGCCTCGTCGAACACGTCGCCCATGAGCGACTCCACACCGTTAATGGCTATGGCATCCAGCCATTTACGGTGAATGCGGGCATCCTGATCTTCGTACTCGACCTGCCGGCCGCCTTTCTGGACGGAAATGGATCCGCCGCCTTCGGCGCTTCTTTTGCGGAGCGCGATGAACGGGTAACGCCGGCTGCCCATGCTGCAGGCGAGATAACGGGCCGCCTTGTCGCCGGTATTGAAATGCTGGTGGAACATCCAGAAAGGCGGGGTGTACATGAAGCCGTGTTCCCAGGGGAATTCCTTGAACTCGCTGTCGCCTTCGTGCCACAGCAGCGTGTAGCCCATGCCGTCGACCGCATGGACATGGGTGCCGGCGGCATGCCGGTGCGCCTTCTTGTAGCGACCCTGTGGGATCTGGGAGCAATGGGCGTGCATGGTGCTGTCGGCGAGAATGAAGGACACGTTCATGGAGCCTTTTCCGCGCGCATTGAGCTCATAGAGTTTGAATGCCGTCAGATCGGAAACGAAGTTGGTTTCCCACAGATTGGCCGGGGCCACGCCTTCGCCGCGATCAATGGGAATATGGTCGCCTTCACCGTCGAAATACCGTTCATCGCCTATGCGTTCCACAAAGGAAAAATCGTTTTCGAAGACGAACTTTTCATTGTGATAGAGGTTGAGCGTCAGTGGCGCATCGTTGGTGCAGGACAGGCGGGCGGATTCCTGTCCCGAGCCGTTGAAGATCTGGTATTCGCAATTGAGCGGCACGGTGAAAAGCGCCCGCGGACCCCATTCGAAGGTGCGGGTTGTCCCATCAGGATAAAACACCGTCGTCGAGCCATATCCCGACAACGTATAGAAAAACGCTTCGTACAAATGCTTTATCGGCCGCGTCTTGCCACCAGCCGGGACCTCCAGCACATAGTTGGCCATGAAATCGCCACGGCCGTGGGTGTGAGCGAAGCACCCGCGCGCGTCAAAACGGTCCCAGGGCCCGGTTTCCAGCGCCAGCAAATTGTGTCCGAAATCCAGATGGACGGGGATGCCTTCGCCCTCCGCCCAGTTCAAGTACGGGTCGACGAGGAATTTCTTCTTCAGATCGACGTCGGCCGTCGTCGTATATTGGTCTGCCATCAGGCCCCCCTTTGTTTTTCTCCCGTCTTTATAATGAAGCACGGCGGTTCCGACAAACGGCGGCGTACACCACCGAACGTATTTATAGAGTGGGCGGGTCTTAGACCGACCCGTCTTTATGGATTACGCCGCGAGGGCAGACATGGGGTCTGTGTGTTCGGCCTGTTGTGCCTCGGCGACGGCCGGATGGGTCAGCTTGCCGTGGCACACATTAAGCCCGTTGAGCAGATGGGCGTCGGACAGCAGCGCATCCTTCGGACCTTTGTCGGCCAACGTGACAATGAAGGGCAGGGTGGCGTTGTTCAGTGCGAAGGTCGAGGTGCGCGCCACCGCGCCGGGCATGTTGGTGACACAATAATGCACGACGCCTTCTTCGATGTAATAGGGGTCCGAATGGCTGGTGGGCCGGCTGGTTTCAGTGCTGCCACCCTGATCGATGGCCACATCGACGATGACCGATCCACGCTTCATACCCTTGACCATATCGCGGGTCACCAGCTTGGGCGCGGCGGCGCCGGGCACGAGGACAGCCCCGATGACCAGATCGGCTTCCACCACCGCCTCTTCAATACTGTGGGCCGTCGAATACAACGTCGTGATGAGGCTTTGAAACTGAAAATCGATTTCGGCCATGCGGCGTTGCGACATATCGATGACGGTGACGCTGGCGCCCATGCCGGTGGCGACAAAGGCGGCGTTGGTGCCGACCACGCCGCCGCCGATGATTACCACCTTGCCGTTCATGACACCGGGAACCCCACCGAGCAACACGCCACGGCCGCCCCGTTCGATTTCGAGCCCCGATGCGCCTGCCTGGACGGACATGCGCCCGGCCACTTCGCTCATGGGGGCCAGTAAGGGCAACCCGCCACGGGCATCGGTGACGGTTTCGTAGGCGATGCCGACGGCGCCGCTATCCAGCAATCCTTTCGTCTGGTCGGGATCGGGCGCGAGATGGAGATAGGTGAACAGCACCTGGTTTTCGCGCAGCAATCTGATTTCTTCGGGTTGAGGCTCCTTGACCTTGACGATCATGTCGGCCGTCGCGAACACGTCATCGGCGGTGCCAACGACCGTCGCGCCAGCGGCAATATAGTCCGGATCATCGATACCGATCTGGTGACCGGCGTTGGATTGAACCAAAACCTCATGGCCGCGCCGGGTGAGTTCCCGGACGCCCGGCGGCGTCATGCCGACACGATATTCATGGTTTTTGATTTCTGTGGGGACGCCTACCCGCATATCCTGCCTCTCGATTGCTCACGCTGGATACAGAGCCCTGTAACCTGTACTAGTAATGGATAGCCCTTAACAAATCGGCAAGAGTTTATTTGCATGCGTGGACTTAATTTACCCGAGCTTGGCGAGCCTGAAATTCTCCGTCTGGAGGAGCTTCCCGCACCGGTTCCCGGGGCGAAGGAAGTGCTGGTGGATATGCACGCCGCCGCCGTCAATTTCCCCGATCTTCTGACCATTCAGGGAAAATACCAGTTTCGCCCCGAACTCCCCTTTGTTCCGGGCAAGGAGGGTGCCGGCGTGGTTGCTGCCATTGGCAGCGGTGTGACCCAGGTTACGGTGGGTGACCGGGTGATGGTCCAGGTGGAATACGGCTCTTTTGCGGAACAGGCCGTGGTGCCGGAGCATGAATGCTACATCATGCCGGATGATATGGGTTTCGATCAGGCGGCAGCCATCGGAATCGCCTTTCAGACTGCTTATTTTGCCCTTATTGACCGGGCCCAGGTTCAAGCCGGTGAAACCGTCCTGGTCACCGGGGCCAGCGGCAGCGTCGGGATTGCCGCCATGCAGCTGGCCAAGGTGTTCGGTTGCACGGTGATCGCCGGTCTGACCAGCCCGTCCAAGGAGGATGTGGCGCGGAAAAACGGCGCCGATCATGTGATCGATCTGTCGGGCGATAACCTCAAGGAGTCGGTGCGCGATCAGGTATACGCGCTGACCGATGGCCACGGCGTTGATGTGGTGATCGAGATCGTTGGCGGCGAGACGTTCGCCGGCGCCCTGCGGGCGGTGAAATTTCGCGGCCGGCTGGTGGTGGTCGGCTTTACCAGCGGAATCATTCCCGAAATGCGGATCAACTATGTTCTTTTAAAAAATATTGCGGTCACGGGTGTCGATCGCGGGCAATACCGTGATCGCGAGTCGCAATGGATGCACCGGGCGCAGGACGAAATCTTTCGCTACTGCGTCGAAGGCAAGGTTCACATGCCGGTACAGGCCCAGTTTCCCCTGGAGGACTACATCAAGGCGTTCGATGTTATTCGCAATCGGGAAATTCGGGGGAAGGTCGTCTTGATGATCCGGAATGAAGGCTGAGAGCAGGAGGGCGCTATGACAGATACAACGTGGGATACAATTTTCGTCGATGGGTCGCCGCGTATTGCGCTGGATGTGATGGGCGAGGGGCCGCTGGTGGTCTTTCTCCATGGCATTGGCGGCAACAAGCTTAATTGGCATCAGCAATTGCCGGCCTTTGCCGGTGAGTTCACGGCGGCGGCATGGGATGCGCGCGGCTACGGACAATCCGAGGATTATGACGGCGACCTGGATTTCAGCGATTTTAGCCATGATTTGGCGCGAGTGCTGGATCATTTTGGGGCGGCCAAGGCGCATCTTTGCGGGCTATCCATGGGCGGCCGTGTCGCCCAGGATTTCTATGCCCTGTACCCGGAACGGGTGGCGACCCTGGTGCTGTGTGACACTTTTGCGGGCGACGATAGTGGCGATACCCGCTCAGGAAGGTCGCAGACCATCGAGGAATTCGTTGAATCGCGGATCCGTCCGTTTCTGGATGGCGCCGATCCGGCGGAACTCGCCCGGCAGCGGGGCGGGCGGTTAATGGCCCCCGACGCCTCGGCGGATGCCCGCCAACGGGCCATCGATGCCGCATCGCAGCTACATGTGGATTCCTACATTAAGACGGTACGGGCCTCCGCCGCCTTCAGCCGAGTGGAAAATCTCAAGAATATCGACGTGCCCACCCTGCTGGTTTTTGGCGAGGTCGATCCGCTGACACCGCCGCATGTGGGGGAATATATGCGGGAGCGGATCAAAGGATCGGTGCTGGAGATCATCGAGAAGGCCGGTCACATGACTAATCTTGAAAAGCCGGATGCGTTCAACGACGTGGTCCTGCCGTTTCTCCGCACCCACCGCGGGCTTGCCGGCTGACAATCAACGGTTACGGATGGTGTACGGAAAACTCCTTATGCCTGCCAGTTTTAAGCATTGGTTAACAAGTCATATGGCGTAAATGGTATGAGCGTTACTATAGACACTTTAATGGTGAGTGATCTGTACGACGTTTAACTGTCGGCATGAGAGTTCGCGATGACTATCTCTCAACCCAAACGTTAACTCGAACGCGAGTATCCATGGTTATTGCCACATGAATGTCATCAACAAACATGTCTTCCTGCGCGACAGGCAGGACATCTGTGACCGTCTTGAACGATGGCAGGAGGTGGTCGACCAGATTTCCGAAAGCTATGGCGGTGCGGCGTCTCTCATTTGTCAGTTGACGGAGACGGGTATTAGGCCCGTCGTTTCCAGCGATCAGGAATCCAATCCTTTCCCGGCCGGCACGATATTCCCGCTGGAAGATCAAACATTCTGCAAAGAGGTGATTTCCGCTCAAGAGGCCATTTACGTGGGGGACGCGGGCGCGGACGTCAGCTGGTTATCGAGCCCCATATGGGCGGACATGGGATTTTCTTCGTATTACGGCTTACCCGTCAGATGGCCGGACGGTGAAATCTTCGGCACGATTTGTGTGATGGATCGCGCGCCCACTGATTATCAGACGCCCTTTACGGCCTGGATGGCGTGTTTTCGTGACTTGATCCAGGCCGATTTGGCCGCGGCCGATAAACAGCCCGACAACCGTCGATGTATTGCGGACGTCAGTTCCGATTTAAAGAATTCAGCCACGACTATCGTGGGACGGACTGAGTCACTGATGTCCTCTTCGTCCACATTGTCGGAAGCGCAACGTTTGGATCTTGGTTCCATCCAGGCGAGTGCAGAGACATTGGTCACGCTCCTCAATGATGTGATGGAAAACATCAAGACCGCCTCTCCACGGTCAGGGACGGGCGACGGGTCGGCAGGCGTTTCAAATCGACGTGTTCTGGTCGTGGAAGATAATCACATAAATCAGAAGGTGGCCGGCGCGCTTTTGCAGTCGCTCGATTACGAGTTCGAATTCGCCGACGACGGGGCTATCGCCCTGGAAGCCATTCAATCTACGGAATTCGGTATAATATTGATGGACGTACAAATGCCGAATATGGACGGCCTGGAAGCAACCCGGAAAATCCGTGCCATGGGGGGCTGGCAGGCGTCGGTACCAATTATCGCGGTGACGGCAAATGCCATGACCAATGATAAATATAAATGCATCGATGCCGGCATGAACGATCTGTTGCCCAAGCCGATCGACCCGGCCCGGTTCATGGAAGTCCTTCAATCCTATTCCGGTCAGTAATCGAGCTGACAAATTTTCGGCGGTATCGCTCTCTCATTCGACCTGCGGGTCGTGACAAGTGACTATTTTCTGCTAAGAAAAAGCGTCGCTCGTGGCACCGGACAGATTGGGAGGATGAATTATGAAAATTGACGGCAGTTGCCTGTGTGGCTTTATCAAGTATGAGGCCGAAATCAATTCAGACGATGTTTCCATCTGCCACTGTACGGATTGCCAGACCCTTTCGGGCTCCGCGTTTCGGGTTGGCGTGCCCATACCGGAGGCGGATTTCACCTTGCTGTCCGGTGACCCCAAAACATATGTGAAGACGGCGGAAAGCGGCGGCAAGCGGGCCCAGGTGTTTTGCCCCGAATGCGGTTCCGCGCTGTATTCGACATCGGTGGGCGAGGGGCCAAAGGTATTCCGGGTGCGTGTAACCGGCTCGAACCAGCGCAACGACTTTACTCCCATCTCGCAGGGCTGGTTCCGTTCGGCGCATAAATGGGTGACGGAGATCGGGGCGCTTCCCACAAGCCAAAAGCAACGCTAAAGCATGATCCGTTTTGACTGATCCAGCCCACTCCCCCACCCGGCCACCCAACGTCAGTATCCTGTGGGTGGCCGGGTGGGGGAGTGGGCTGGGGCGATCCACGTAAGTGGATAATGCTTTAAGCGCGCACCGCCGCCGGTATTTCAATGCCGTCGCCAAGGGTGATGGATCCGGGCAAATCAATTTTGGGGGTCTTGCGTTCGATCAGGACTTTATCGCCCCATTTGACGGTTACCTGGCCTTCCGGGGTCTGTCTTGGCGTTCGGCAAGTATCCCGAGGACGCCGATCAGCACCGTAATAACGATGATGCACCGTTGGGAACGGCACATGTCATCTCATCCGGCGGGGCCAGTCCATTCGGAAACAATGTCCCCATATTCCGGACGCTGGCGGTCGGTGGGTTCCTCGGTTCTGGTTCCGAGATAAAGGAATCCGGCGACACGGTCGCTTGGTTCCATCCCGAGCGCGGCTTTTACATCGTCGTTATAGGCACACCATTCGGTAATCCACTGGGCGGCGTAACCCATGCCCAGCGCGGCGGTCAGCATGTTCTGGCAGGCTGCGCCCGATGACAGGATCTGTTCCCATTCGGGAATTTTGTGTTCCGGATTGGTGCGCGAGATGATCGCGATGACCAGCGGCGCCCGGCTGAACCGTTCTTCCTCGATTTCCACCTGCTCGTCGATGCAATCCGGGTTTTCCTTGCGGAAGGCGGCGCCCAGGACCTTGCCCATCTTGTCGCGGGCATCACCCCTGATCACCATGAAACGCCACGGCGTTAGGCGGCCATGATCAGGGACACGCATGCCGGATCGCAAGATATTTTCAAGATCGTCGTCGGTCGGGCCCGGCTCGGCCATGTTGCGGACGACAATGGAGCGGCGTTTCAGGAGAAATTCGGGCAGATCGGACATGGTTGCACTGATCTCACTGGAAAGTTTCGAATTGTGTACAGATATAGCATGTCGCGCCGCGATGTCACCGTGCGGATTCGCATGTTCATGAAATGTACCCAAGTTGAATTTCTTTTTTGGGGAAGAATTTGATCATCGCAACGGCATAAAGCCCGATCCGCCGGGGTGCGCTTCAGTCACTTTCAACAATATCTATATTGCCGCCCCGGAAAGGGAAATCCTGCTTTTATTACGCCGGAATTTTTACCGGAGTGGTATGCATCCGGGTCAGCGCCGTGCGATCGATTTTGCCGGTCCGTCCCTTGGGCAGGCTCTCCAGCACCGTAAAGTCGCGGGGTATTTTGTAGGGCGCCAGCTTGTCAGCGAGAAAGCGCATCAAGTCCTTCCTGTCCGGAGCCGTTCCGGTCACTGGCACGATGGCCGCGCCAACTATTTCGCCGAGCGTGGGATGGGGGAAGGGGAACGCGGCGGCTTCCTTGACATCGGAGTGCTGCATGAGCGCGACCTCGACTTCGCCCGGGCGAATTTTTTCTCCGCCTCGATTTATCAATTCCTTGATGCGGCCGACGATTGTCAAATAACCCTCGTCGTCGAGGCAGCCCAGGTCGCCGGTATGGTACCATCCGTCCACAAGTGCCGCCGCGGTGGCCGCGGGGTCCTCCAGATAGCCTTCGAACACCATGGACCCGCGGACCACGATTTGCCCTTCGCTATTGGGGCCCAGTAATTGGCCGCGATCGTCCATAATTTCGACATTGCCATCGAGAGCAATTCCGACGGTCCCGGGTTTTCGTTTCGCGGGAGGTAACGGGTTGCAGGTGACGCAGGGCACCTCCGACATGCCAAGTCCTTCGATAACCGGCACGCCGAATGTTGTTTCCAGACCGACGATTACCCTGGGATCGAGACGCCCTGATCCTGATCGAATGTAGCGAAGATTGTTGTTCTCCACGATTTTCGGATAGTCGCCGGCCGCGTCCAGAATGGCGCTATGGTGCGAAAAACCGGCCGAGTACCAGGTCGGTCTGAAGCGCGCCAGGTTTTCGAAGAAAGTCCGGATTTCAAAAACTGGCGGGCAGACAATTCCGGATCCCGCTAGCAGCGGCACGGTCAACGCCTGTTCCATGCCGTGGCCGTGGAACAGCGGCATGATAAGAAGTCCCAGATCGGCCGTGGTGAAGCGGAAATGCGTTACTGCCGCCCGGGCCTGGGCGATCATATGGCGTTGTTTTCTCGGGATCAGCTTGTGATCGGATGTCGTTCCCGAGGTCGCGATATATAGGGCGGTATCGGCTTCTGTACCCCAGCCCGGCAAATCGCATTGAGCAGAGCTGCGAGATTCGAGTTTAAAGGTCCCCGACGGCTGATCGGTCCGAGCGATCAGGTCGATTGTCATGATGCCAAGCCCATCCGCTGCACGCCTCGCTGATTGCGCTTCGCCTTCAGCCACAATCACTGCCTTCGGATTGATCCGGCGCAGGTAACGCGTCAATTCCCCTTCCGTCAGGTTAGGATCAAGCGGAAAATAGGCAGCGCACGCCGCGACGCCGACAAGACAGACAGCTGTTTCAGGGCCTCCCGGCAAAACGCCCACCACAATGTCACCGCGCCCGATGCCAAAGCCGTTTAAGGCATCGCGTACCTCCATCATCCGGGCTGGCAAGTCACGGAAAAGCAGCGGTTCGCGGTCGGGCGCAAGAATTGCCTTAACTTCAGGAATTGCCTTCGCGTGCGATGCGAAGGTCGTCCATAGGGTGTCTTCTATTCTGGGGGCAGTCATTATTTGCCTCTTTTATTGAATTTATCAGTGAGCCTTGTCCGAAGGATCTTGCCGGTCGGACCCCTTGGGATTTCCTCGACGACATGATAGCTGCGCGGAATTTTGTAGG
>JABJKO010000132.1 GCA_018660305.1 Rhodospirillaceae bacterium | reverse complement strand
GCGCGACCCCCCACCTACACCTCCCCCCTATAGAAGGGGGAGGGAAAGTATTTTCAACGGCTTGCTACTTTAATTTCCCCTCCCCCATCGTGGGGGAGGGTTAGGGAGGGGGGATACAGCCCCGCCCCTGAAATCAGAGTTTTGAGTGGCTCAATTTCCTATTTCTTTTTACGGGCCGGTGCCTTCTTTTTCTTGGCCGTGGTCTTTTCCACCGTGGCTTTTTTTGCCGCTGCCTTCCTGGCGGGCGCTTTCTTCTTCGCGGCGGGTTTCTTGCCACCTTTCATGGCAAAGGGTCCGTAGGTGGGTTTGTAGGCCTTCTTGTCGAGGAACTGGCTGAGACCGGTGTTGTAGGAATCCTCGGCATCTCCCACCTTGATCGCCTGCCCCTTGGCGGCGAGGTAATCGTAGGATTGATCGAAATCCATGGTGCGGACCTGGCGGACGGCATGCTTGGTGGCGCGCAGGACCGCCGGGCTTTTCGCCATGAGTTTCTGGGCCAGCTCGATGGTCTTGTCGACCAGTTCTGACTGGGGCACCGAGAAATTCACGAAACCCATGTCCTCGGCTTCCTTGCCGTTGAAGGGCTCACCGAGACAGCAATAGTAAAGCGCCTTGCGCGGCATGATGGTGTCGGACACCACCTTGCTGACCAGCGCCCCGGGCAGGATGCCCCAGTTCACTTCCGACAGCGAAAATACCGTATCATCGGCCGCGATGGCGAAGTCCGTGGCGCAAAGCTGCATGAAGGCGCCACCGACACAGTAGCCTTCGACCATGGCGATGGTCGGCTTGTCGTATTTGTACAAACGTTCCCAGCGCCAGCGATTGGCGGCCTCGGCCGCGGCCTTGCGCCCGGCTGGGTTCTTCTCATTGGCGCGGAAGAATTCCTTGAGATCCTGACCGGCGCTGAAATATCCGCCGGCGCCGGAGATCACCACCACCTTGGTGGCCGGGTCGGTTTCGAGATCGCGGAGCGTCTCGTCCATTTCAAAATGAAGCTGGGGGCTCATGGCGTTCCGTTTTTCGGGACGGTTGAGCATCACCCAGGAAATGCCGTTCTTTTTCTGGACCTTGACGCATTTTAGTTTTTTGGCAGCCATTAAATCTCTCTCCGTTTGCTTTTTAGTGAGTGTCGTTGGGGGGGTGGAATGGCGTCTAACCGCCATATTCCCGGTAGAAGGCACGCGCCAGAACCATGCGCAAAATCTCCGGCGGGCCTTCGGTGATCACCATGGACCGGCTGTCACGCCACAGCTTCTCGATGGGCAGATCGGTGGTCAGACCGATACCGCCATGGACCTGCATGGTCTTGTCGCACACCCGGAAGGCCAGCTCGTCGCCCATGATCTTGCACATGTAGGATTCATAGCGGATATCTTCGCCGGCATCGGCGCGCGCCGCCGTGTTGTGAAGCAGCAGGCGCATGGATTTGGTTTCCATCCAGGAATCCACCATCATGAACTGGACCGCCTGGCGTTCAGACAGCTTCTTGCCAAAAGTCTCCCGCTCATTGGTGTATTTGCCGGCAAGCTCCATGCAGCGCTCGGCAATACCGACGCCACGGGCGGCATGACGCATCCGTCCCGCCGTTATCCAGGCCTGACCGAATTTGAATCCGTCCCCTTCTTCCCCGATCATGTTCTCGGGCGGCACGCGGACATCGGTGAACGAAATTTCCCACGGCTTGTCATCCATCATGGTTTCCTGCTGACGGACCAGCTCGATACCGGGCGTGTCCATATCGACCAGGAAGGTGGAGATGCCGCCGCGCGAGCCTTTGGACCGGTCGGTGGCCGCCTGCACCTGAGCGAAATCCGCCTTGTCGGCGCCGGTGATAAACCGCTTATAGCCATTGATGACATATCCGTTGCCATCCTTGACGGCGGTGGTCCGCATGCCGCCGGGATCGCCGCCGGCATCGGGCTCGGTCTGCGCAAAGCAGGGCACCCGCTCACCGCGCAATACCGGCCACAGATAGCGGTCTTTCTGTTCATCATTGAGATAAAACAGGATCGGGCTCACCGGGGGGCCGAATATATGCCCTCCGCGGGTCGGGATGGCGATGGTCCGGGCCATTTCCTCCCACACCACACAGCGCGCCAGGAACCCCATGCCAAGGCCGCCATATTCCTCCGGAATGTCGAACATCCAGAGACCGATTTCCTTGGCCTTTGCCTCCAGCCGTTTGCGTTCGTCGGCCTTCAGAGTGTGACCATCATAGGCGTCACGCTCATTGGGAATGATCTCGCGGTCAACGAAACGGCGCACCGTCTCCTTGAGCATGCGCAATTCTTCAGGCAGTTCAAAATCCATCGATGGCCTCCCTTGCCTTATATTATGATGGCTTCAGAAAATCAGATCTCAGCGCCAGACCGGCCGCACGTCAACGGCTCTGACCCCGCGGCCTACCGCACCAACAATTATCGGATTCACTTCCAGATCGACCACGTGCTGCCGATGGTCGATATAGAGTTCGGACAACCCGCAGATCGCCTTTATCAAGGCGTCAACGTCCCGCGCCGGCGATCCCCTGAACTCACCGAGGACCGCCTTGCCGCGAAGCTCTTCGAGCATCTCGCCAGCATCTATTTCATTCACTGGCAGCATGCGAAACGCAACGTCGCGCATGGCCTCAACGAGCACACCGCCGAGGCCGACAACCATGACCGGCCCAAATTGCGGATCTTCCCGGACGCCGATGATGACCTCGGTTCCCGACACCATTTCCTGCACAAGAAAGCCGTCGACCTGTGCCGCGGAGTCGATTGATTTAAGCCTGGCCGACATGTCATTAGCGGCGGAAACCACCGCCGCCCGATCACCGAGATTAAGCGAGACGCCACCCACTTCGGTCTTGTGGCTGGCCTGGGGCGAAACGATTTTGAGGACAACCGGGAAACCCATATCCGCAGCTTGTGCCGCGGCATTCTCCGCCGTCGTGGCGAAGGTGCTCGCAGGAGGTGTGAGCCCGTGCCGGACCAGCAGATCGTCCAATGCGGGTCCTTCGAGGTCGGACTTATTCCCTGTCGGGTCGGCCAACATTTCAACGCCGCGTTGCAGCGCTTCCGAGAACCGGACGAGCCCCTGCATGGCCCGCACGGTCTGGGGAATGCCCTGGACAAAGGCCATTTTCGTGTCCGCCTGGAACGTCAGGCCGGCATCGCTCAAATTCTGCGACACCCGCACATGGGCAATGACCGGCTTGTCGGTGGCGTCAACCACCTTGGAATAAATGGTCGCGTCGCTGGGATCGTCGGGCAGTGTGGGAAGTTGCCCCTGCATGGTCACGATATCGACGCCCGGATCGGCCGCCATGTGCTGGCAGACGGTGGCAAAATCCTCCTGGCGGTAGGCGATACCGGCGCCGCAATCGATGGGACTTTGTCCCGACAGGCCGGGATCGATATAGGGCTCGATCTTGTCGATGGTTTCCTGGGACAGGACCGCCTGAACAGCGCCTTCATCCGTCGAATAATCGAGATAGAGCCCTTTGCCGCCGCCGGAAAATCCGGCCATGGCGATACGGTTTCCCCTGGGCCAGCGGCGCTGGTTGAGTACCAGGCACTGGTCGATCATCTCATCCAGGGAATAGCATCTGATCACGCCGTATTTTCGGCACACCGCCTGCAGGATTGCGTCATCGCTGGCCAACGCGCCGGTATGACTTTCCGCTGCCTTTTTCCCGAGATCGCTGCGCCCCACCTTGATCATGACGATGGGTTTCTCCGCCGCCAGTGCCCGGCGCGCTGCTTCCATGAAGGCCTCGGGTCGGCGGACACCTTCGACCATGCAAGCGATCATCTTTGTGTCGTCGTCATCCACCAGAAAATTGATGTAGTCCGCCAGATCGAGATTGAGCTCATTGCCCGACGACACGGCATAGGAAAATCCGAGACCCCGTTCCGCCGCACGCTGCAGCCAGAACATGAAAGTCCCGCCGGACTGGAAAACGACTCCCGTCTGACCGGTGGGCAGGCCACGGATTCGGGTCGCGGGATAGAACAGGAGGTTCTGCGGGAACGACATGGCGCCCATACAGTTGGGCCCGCACACCACCAGACCTTTATCATCGCACAGCGACCGGATGGCATCGGCCCGAATAGCCCCGTCCGCATCGCCCCCTTCCCCGAACCGGGCGGCATAGATCAGCGCCGATTTAAGCCCGTTTCCGACGCCTTCGCTCAGTATATCGGCGATATATTCGGCGGGGACGATGGTTAACG
>JABJKO010000253.1 GCA_018660305.1 Rhodospirillaceae bacterium | reverse complement strand
CATTGGCCACCTGCGTCCCGTTGAGATAGAGCGTTTGCAGGCTGGTGAGGTTTGCCAGCGGTTCCACATTGGCCACCTGCGTCCCATTGAGATAGAGCATTTGCAGGCTGGTGAGGTTTGCCAGCGGTTCCACATTGACCACCTGCGTCCCCCTGAGATCAAGCGTTTGAAGGCTGATAAGGTTTGCCAGCGGCCGCAGGTCTGCCAAGTCCGCCCCGTTGAACTTCAGCACCGTGATCCCTTCGCGATCCTGTTGAGTCAGGTCCTCGATTTCCTTGTCCAATTGTCGCGCGATGGCCTCATCAACAATCTGCTGCGCTTCCGGAGAGGCTGCCGTCTGATCGGTCTCGGCGATCCGTTGAGAATATTCGATCCACAACAGACGGGTGAGCTGCACGTCACACAGCAGTTCCCGAAAGTTGGTGAATTTCGGGTCCAGAACCAGCGACCGAATGTTGTCAGGCAGCTCTGATACCGGCGGGGGCAACTCACCCAGTTGACCGGACCCGGTGGCGAAACCCGACTCGCTTCCTTCTTTTGCACCATCGCCAGCCCACTTTTCCAACTCCTCGACGACCTGTTTCTCAACGATTGCGCCCGTGGGCGGGCGCTGGCGATCTTGTAGACACACCGACCACTGAACCAGGAACGGTTCTCCGGCGCGAGAACCGAGCAGGGACTCGCGCCTGTAAGGCGGGTTGCGCAGAATGTGCCGCAGCAGTACGCGCTGAATGCCTTGGGCAGGGGAGCTTGCGGCCCCTTCTCGCTGAAGACGAGTGGACATGGAAACACCCACGCCCGCCATGAGCGTCGAATTGACCAACCGTTTGACCTCACGCGGCGAGCGCCGCGCCAGCGTGTCGAAGATGGGCAGGAAGATGTTCCGCTCGTCCTGGGAAAGCTCGTTATTCCAGACCTCGCTTCCATCCAGCACGGTCGCGAGGAAGTCGCCCACCTCAGGCTCGGTGGGAACGACCGACGCCTCCACCTGGAACATCTTCGCCAGATAGTCGCGGCTTTTTTCTTCTTCGAGCCCAAGTTCCCTGTAATGCTCGGAAACCAGCGTGTTGACCACACTCTGATCGACGCCAACGACGAACACCACGTTGGGAAGGTTGAGATAGAGCTTCAGCGCTTCCAACACCTGCAACGCGATCTGGGGCAGGCACCGGTCCAGATCGTCGATAAACACCACCATCCGGTCATTCTGGCCAAGATATTTTTTCGTCCAGGAAGTCAGCACGGATTCAAATTCATTCAGATAGGCTGCCTGTGGAGCCAGATAATCCTGACCGGCGTCTTTCAAACCAGCCGCGATCTTCCCGAGATCGACCGTAACCTTGGCAGCCTTATCGCCAACCTGACCTTTGATACCCGATACAACGTGATAAAAGCCTTTGCCCAGCAAACCAAACAGGGCTTCCGCCTCGGCAAGCGCCGTCTTTGTGCTCGCCTTTTTTGCAAGGCAGGCAAGAATGATTTCGGCGACGAGGCCACGCCATACGTCTTCCCGTTCCTGATATTTCCACGGGTAGAACCACACCGGGACGGTGGTGATGCTGTCCTTGGGACGGGGTTTCTTGTTATTCCAGTCGTTGAGCCGGGCTTCGAGCCAACGCATGGCCGACGTCTTACCGGACCCCCACTCGCCGTAAATCGCCACCGAGAGCGGTGTCTGGGTTCTGGGATGGCGCAGCATGTCGTAGACCGGCCCGACACGATAGGCGAGATCGAAATGATCCGCATCCGGCTCCGTGGCATCCAAGGGAGCATCCGCTACCGCCGTCAACCTGGGTGGTTCCAGAAGCGGGTTTTTCCGCTTTGCTTGCCGCCCAGTTTGACTGCCGTCAGCCATAGCGCCTTACTCCCCTATTACGCGAATTGTGCGGCGAAATTTCTCCGGGGTCAAAGGGGAGATTATCCCAGGCCCGGTGTCATCCCGGCCCCCGAGCCGGGATCCAGAGCGACGGCTGACTGGACCCCGGATCGGGTCCGGGGTGACAAGAGTGTGTTGGACGAGATGTGTATTCCCAACGAAAAAGGCCCCGCCGAGGCGGGGCCTTAATCTTACGCGGTACTAAACTGTACTGAGTGGCTTACATCATGCCGCCCATGCCGCCCATGTCGGGCATGGGGGGCATTCCGCCGCCCTTACCGTCGTCGGGCTTCTCGGCGACCATGGCTTCGGTCGTGATGAGAAGACCTGCAACGGAGGCCGCATCCTGCAACGCCGTACGGACCACCTTGGTCGGATCGATGATACCGGCCTTGACCAGATCCTCGAACACACCCGTCTGAGCATTGAAGCCCTGGGTCTGGCTCTTGCCTTCGAGCAGCTTGCCGACAACCACCGCACCGGACTCACCGGAATTCTCGGCGATCTGACGGGCAGGCGCCTGAATGGCGCGACGAACGATGTCGACACCCACGCGCTGGTCGTCATTCTCCGGCTGCACCTTGGCGAGCGCCTTGGTGGCATAGAGAAGCGCGGCTCCGCCACCCGGGACGATGCCTTCTTCGACAGCGGCACGGGTCGCGTTCATGGCGTCTTCGACACGATCACGCTTTTCTTTCACTTCCACTTCGGTTGCACCGCCGACCTTGATGACCGCAACACCGCCGGCCAGCTTGGCGAGGCGTTCCTGTAGCTTCTCACGGTCGTAATCCGAGCTGGTCTCTTCGACCTGGGCACGGATCTGGTTGCAACGGCCCTGGATCTCGCTCTTCTTGCCGGCGCCTTCGACGATGGTGGCCTCTTCCTTGGTGAGGCTGACCTTCTTGGCGGTGCCAAGCATGTCGATGGTGACGTTTTCGAGCTTGATGCCGAGATCCTCGGAGATCACCTGACCACCGGTGAGGATGGCGATGTCTTCGAGCATGGCCTTGCGGCGATCACCGAAGCCCGGGGCCTTGACGGCCGCGACCTTGAGGCCACCACGCAGCTTGTTGACAACCAGCGTCGCCAGAACCTCGCCCTCGACATCTTCAGCGATGATGATGAGCGGACGGGATGACTGAACAACCGATTCCAGCAGCGGCAGAAGCGGCTGCAGGCTGCCAAGCTTGGCTTCGTGGAGAAGGATCAGGGGATCCTCCATGTCGCAGATCATTTTCTCGGGGTTGGTCACGAAATACGGTGACAGATAACCGCGATCGAACTGCATGCCCTCGACGACGTCGAGTTCAGTGGTAAGACCCTTGGCTTCCTCGACCGTGATCACGCCTTCCTTGCCGACTTTCTGCATGGCCGCGGAGATCATTTCACCGACTTCCACATCGCCATTGGCCGAGATCGTCCCCACCTGGCCGATTTCGTCTTCCGACTTGACCTTCTTGGAACGGCTTTCAAGATCAGATACGACGGCGGCGACCGCAAGGTCGACACCACGCTTGAGATCCATCGGGTTCATGCCGGCGGCAACCGCCTTGCAGCCTTCCTGTACGATGGCCTGGGCCAGTACAGTCGCTGTGGTGGTGCCGTCACCCGCTTCGTCATTGGTCTTCGAGGCCACTTCGCGCACCATCTGTGCGCCCATGTTCTCGAAATGATCTTCAAGGGTGATTTCCTTGGCGACCGTCACACCGTCCTTGGTGATGCGCGGGGCGCCGAATGCCTTGTCGAGAACGACGTTGCGGCCCTTGGGGCCGAGCGTCACCTTGACGGCATTCGCGAGGATATCGACGCCAGCAAGCATTTTGTTGCGGGCTTCGGTATCAAATTTTACTTCTTTTGCTGCCATTGGTCAGATTTCCTATTCTACAATGCCCATGATGTCGGATTCCTTCATGATCAAATAGTCGCTGCCATCGAGTTTGACCTCGGTGCCGGACCATTTGCCGTAAAGGATGCGATCGCCCTTTTTGACATCGGGCTTGACCAACTTTCCGTCTTCACCCCTCATGCCGGGACCAGTGGAGACCACTTTCCCTTCCTGAGGCTTTTCCTGTGCCGTGTCCGGAAGGATCACGCCGCCAGCGGTCTTTGTTTCCGCCTCAAGCGCCTGAACCAGAACACGGTCATGTAACGGCCTGAATTTAGTAGATGCCATTTGCACACTCCCATCTCATCTCATTGAAAAATAACGGGGAAGCTGCCTGTTAGCACTCCCCCTAAGCGAGTGCCAGCTATATATGCATCCTGCCGGTCCCTGTCAATATGCGGCAAACGGTAATTTCCATAAATTTTTGGCGACGAAAGGACGCATCCCGCCAACGGATCGCCCTCTTGCGGTGTTTCGGGCGCTGGATTAAGCAGGGACAGGCGAATAAACCGGAATATTTCATGACCAGCCACACGCCCGAAACGGTAAGCGGGGCTTCCATTGCCGTCGGACGATGGTTGCTGATCTGTGGCGCCATGGTGGCGGTCATGGTGGTGCTGGGCGGCGCCACACGGTTGACCGAAAGCGGGCTCTCCATCGTCGATTGGCGGCCTGTAACCGGCATATTACCGCCCTTTAGCGCGGCGGACTGGCAGGCGCTGTTCGACGCCTATAAACACAGCCCGGAATTCCAGAAGGCCAATTTCTGGATGTCGCTGGCCGATTTCAAGACCATCTACTGGCTCGAATATCTGCACCGGCTCTGGGGCCGCCTGATCGGTGTGGTGTTCGTGGTGCCGTTCATCTGGTTCGCCTCCCACCGGCAGATCAGCCCGGGCTTTGCCCTGCACCTGTGTGGCATTTTCGTCCTGGGCGCGCTGCAGGGCCTGATGGGCTGGTATATGGTCAAAAGCGGGCTGGTGGACCGGCCATCGGTCAGCCAGTACCGGCTGGCGGCCCATCTGGTGCTTGCTTTCATCATCTACGGGTACCTTGTCTGGCTTGCGCTCCGCTGTCTGAGACCGGTGGCGGCGCGGCCGCAAAAGACGGCCATCACATTCCGGACCCATGCGGTTGTTTTATGTGTTCTGGCGTTGATCACCGTTACCGCCGGCGCCTTTGTCGCCGGCATCGATGCCGGGCTCGCCTACAACACCTTTCCGTTGATGGACGGGCGCTGGGTCCCCGACGGGGTCCTCCGCCTGACGCCCCGGTGGATCAATTTTTTCGAGAACACAGCGACCGTCCAGTTCACCCATCGCACCCTGGGAATAAGCCTGTTGGTGCTGACACTGTGGCTGTGGCTGCGCGTTCGCACCAAAGGGAGCGTCACCAGGGCGCGGCGGTTGGTCGAACTGTTGGCCGCAATGGTTTCGGCGCAAGCGGCCCTGGGCGTCGCCACATTGCTGAACGAAGTGCCGGTGGGTCTCGGTATTCTGCATCAGACCGGCGCGCTCGCGGTCTTTACGGTCGCGATCTGGGTGGTTTATGAGCTGGATGCGGATTCTTCCGCACGGGCCGAAACACGGCGTCCGAACAACGCCGCCCCCAGTAAATAGCCGGTGGTGCAGATCAACAGGCCATAGACGTTGATGCCGAGATCGTCGGCATATTTGCCGCCGCCGATATTGATCCAAGCGGGGAAGATCAGCATGCCGGTGGCGCTTTCCACTGTCTTGATCACGCCGAACGCCAGACCGGGCCAGAACGCGAGATGGAAACTGGCGGGGCCCGCCGACGAAACGAAAGACAACAGGAAGATGGGCGCGAGCCCCATGACCATGGTGCCGCTGATGGTGGTCGCGGCAATAATCGCCGGGCCGACGCCGTCGCCCAGATAAACCGACAAAAGCGGCAGATTGCCGGCGACCGCGATCGCCACCATGGCCCAACGGCCGATCAGCCGTTGACGATCCCCCGGCGCTTCGCGGCGATCGGACCAATCGACCGCCACCAGCTTCGCCGTGCTGGCGAATGTGGAATCGATGGTCGAACCGGCGCTGCTCAGCATGATGGCGTTGAAGACAAGCAGCATGGGCAGACCGAACGCCATGGGCACGGAGACGGCCGCCGACCCGGACAGACCTTCGAGCCGCGCATACATGCCGACCGCACTGAACAGCAGAATGAAGGTGCCGCTGATCAGCCCGGCAAGCAGAAAGGCTTTGACCATCACGCCGGGCCGCGTCAGGAACGCGCGGTCGGTCATCACCGGGTCATGGAACGGATAGGAGAGAACCTGCACCGCCGCCAACCCGATGAAGGTCATGCCGGCGATCTGCACCCCGGAGGAAACCTGCGGCAATCCCCGCTCAAGCAGGGGCGGAAAGACAGCTATCAACACGACCACCAGAAGAACCGCGGCGAACAGCATCTGCCCCGCATCGGTCAGCAGCGACGACCGCATGCCGCCGCGCCACGCGTAGTAGAGCGTAAAGGCGGTGACCGCCGCCGCCGCGATCCAGTAAGCCGCGCTGCCTTCCGGCCCGAAGAACAGGGCGGACACCTTGGTGTTGGACCAGACCTCGTTGAACAACCTGATGCCGATGGCGATCAGAAACAGCCGCGCACAGACCGGGCCGTACTTATAGACCAGGAAACTCGCCAGCGAGCCGTGGCCACCACGTGTCCTGATCAGATAGATAGCGACGGCCGCGACCACGAAGCTGAGATAGTAGGTGGCGTAGCCGACACCGCCGAGAAAACCGAAGGCCTGACCCAGGATAGCCGCGTTCGCGATGGATTTGGCAAAGACCCAGGTTATGGCGGCGCTGAAGACCAGCACCCACATCCCGGGCGCCCCGCCGGCTTTGCCACCGCCGCGAAAAAACTGGGCGGCCGAGACACCACCGGGACTGATCCACCAGACCGCGCCGCAATAAAGGATCAGCACCACCCAGGGGGCGGCAATCATGGCAATGGTTTCGACAGTCAAAATCGCCTCCCAGCGAAACTGATCAATACTCTCAGGGAAATGTGCGCTCCCGCGCCGCCAAATCCAATAGCGCATCGCGATGAACTTTTCGAGAGCGAGAGTTGCTTGACGTTTTCCGCACCCGGCGTTATGAAATCGATCTCCGTGGTGATTTGAGCCCGACTGGCTTGCGGCCACGTAAAATAAATCGCTAAAAGGTCGGTGCCCGCCAAAGCCCTGACCGTGCCGGTCGGGGTTTTTAATTTAGGGCATGACGTCTTTTGACGTGGCGGGAGACAACAGGATGACAATAGAAGACAAAGAAACCGGCTGGCGCCGAAAAACCCAGCTGGTTCGCGGCGGAACGCGGCGGTCGCAGTTCGAGGAAACCAACGAGGCCATCTTCATGACCTCCGGTTTCGTTTATGAACGGGCGGAGGACGCCGAAGCCGCCTTCAAGAATGAAATCGACCGGTTCATCTACGCGCGATACGGCAATCCGACCCTTGAGATGTTCCAGGACCGGCTGTGCCTGATCGAAGGCGCCGAATCCTGCCGGGTCACCGCCAGCGGCATGGCCGCGGTGTTCGCGTCATTGGCCTGCCAGGTCGGCGCGGGAGACCGGGTGGTGGGATCACGGGCGCTGTTTGGGTCATGCGAATTTGTCCTGACAAATATTCTGCCGCGTTTTGGGGTTGAAACGACCCTCGTGGATGGCACCGACCTCGATCAATGGGAAAAAGCGCTGTCGAAACCGACAAAAGCGGTGTTTTTTGAATCCCCGTCCAATCCGGGCCTGGAAATCATCGATGTGAAAGCGGTCTGCGACATGGCCCATCAGGCCGGCGCCATGGTCATCGTCGATAACGTCTTCGCCACACCGGTCCTGCAGCATCCGCTGGAGTTGGGCGCCGATATCGTTGTTTATTCCACAACCAAACATATCGACGGCCAGGGCCGGACCATGGGGGGCGCCATTCTGGCCCCGGAAGAGTTCGTGAACGAGACGCTTAGCCCGTTTTATCGCCATACGGGCCCATCCATGAGCCCTTTCAATGCCTGGGTGCTTTTGAAAGGCCTGGAAACGCTGGAAATGCGGGTCCGCGAGCATTGTGTCAACGCGTCGGAGATCGCCAATTTCCTGAGCGAACAGTCGGGCCTTTCGCGCGTCCTGTATCCCGGTCTGTCATCGCATCCGCAACATGCGCTGGCGAAACAGCAGATGTCCGATTTTGGCACCGTGGTCTGTCTCGATCTCGGAGGCAGCAAAGACCGGGCATTCCGGTTTATGAACGCGCTGAATATTATCGACATCTCCAATAATCTGGGGGATGCCAAGAGTCTTACGACCCATCCGGCGACAACGACCCATCAGCGGATCTCGGAAGAAGAACGCGCCCATCTGGGGATAACGGACGGGTTTGTCCGCATCTCCGTGGGGCTGGAAGATGTCGAGGATCTAAAGGAAGACATTTCGCAGGCACTGGCAAAAGCGGGTTGAAGCCGGGCGCTTTGCGTGTAGATTCATGATCCGCACGGCAATTGTCTGCGTATTCACATATGGCCTGCGGGTTTTTGGGAGGTAGAGCATGTACTCGGCGATAACACGCTCAATTCGTGTCAGCGTGGAGCCAATCTTTCTCGACGAACAATCTTCTCCTCCCGATGACCATTACGTCTGGGCTTATCAGGTCAAGATCGAAAACGATGGGGAAGAAACCGTCCAGCTCGTCAATCGTCATTGGCGGATCACCGACGCGCAGGGCCGGATGCAGGAAGTTCAGGGAGAAGGCGTGGTCGGTGAGCAACCGACGCTGAAACCGGGACAGGCGTTCGAGTACACCAGCGGAACGCCGCTGGGCACACCATCGGGCATCATGATGGGCTCGTACGAGATGGAAACCACGGGGGGTGAGCGCTTTGACATCGATATCCCGGCCTTTTCCCTCGACAGCCCCTATCAGGCGCGCCAGCTGAATTAAAGGCAGTCGGCGCGTATGCGACCGCCGCTTTAGCGGTCAGACAGAAAGGACACCATCGTGGCAACGGTAAAAGGCACCCTGCGTTCCGGACATGAACCTCATGTGGTCAGCGACCTGCCAAGCCGGCAGGAGGCGGAGGATGCCGTCAGGATACTGCTTCGCTGGGCCGGCGATGACCCAGACCGGGAAGGCCTGCGCGACACGCCCGCACGATATGTCACCGCTTTTGACGAATGGTTCGCGGGCTATGGAAGCGATCCCTCTGAAATTCTGGCGCGCACCTTCGAAGAGGTCGAGGGCTATGACGAAATGGTGGTGCTGCGAAACGTCCGCTTCGAATCCCATTGCGAACATCACATCGCGCCCATCATCGGACGGGCTCATGTTGCTTATTTGCCCGATCGTCGCGTGGTCGGCATCAGCAAGCTGGCGCGTCTGGTGGATGCGTTCGCCAAACGCTTGCAAATACAGGAAAAGATGACGGCCCAGATCGCCAATACGCTCAATGATGTGTTGCAGCCGAAGGGGGTGGGCGTCGTTATCGAAGCGTCGCACGGCTGCATGACGACGCGCGGTATCCATAAATCGGGCCTTACCATGGTGACCAGCCAGATGATCGGGGCATTTCGCGAACATGACACGACCCGGCGGGAATTTCTGGCCGCCATCGGCAACCCCACGTCCGGGGCCGGGCATATCGACTAGTCGCGGTGGACGCGGCACACCATGATAGATTTTCGCCCCGCTCTCTTCGTCATCGGCATTCTGCTTACGACCCTGTCGGTCGCAATGCTGGCGCCTTTCGCCGTCGATGTGGTCCACGGAAATCCCGATTGGCAGGTTTTCGCCGGCGCGGGATTGTTGACGCTTTTCGTTGGTGGCGTGCTGGTCCTGACCAACCGGTCGCCCATCCGGCGCCTTTCCATACGCCAGGCATTCGTCCTGACCACTGCGAGCTGGATCGCGCTGACCACATTCGCCGCCCTGCCTTTTGTCTTTTCCGAACTTAAGCTCACTTACGCGGATGCTTTTTTCGAAGCCATGTCGGGCATCACGACCACGGGCTCCACGGTTATCACCGGGCTCGACCAGGTGCCGAAGGGCATCATTTTATGGCGCGCCCTGCTGCAGTGGCTCGGCGGGATCGGAATCATCGTCATGGCGATCGCGGTGCTACCCATGCTGCGGGTCGGTGGCATGCAGCTGTTCAAGGTCGAAGCCTTCGACGCACAGGAAAAGATTCTACCGCGGGCCGGCCAGATATCGGTCTGGATCACCATCGTCTATGTGGCGCTGACACTGATCTGGTGGCTCGGCCTCTGGCTGTTGGGGCTCGACAGTTTCGACGCCATCGTCCACGCCATGACAACCATCGCAACCGGCGGATATTCCAGTTCCGACGGATCCATCGGCAGCTATGGCAGCCGGTCGATCGAAATATTCGTGATCGCGGGCATGCTCCTCGGATCCCTGCCTTTCATCCTTTACCTCCGCATGTTGCGGGAAGGATCGTTGGCCCTGTTTCGGGATTCCCAGGTGCGCTGTTTCCTGATGGTTGCGGCAATTTGCGCCGCTGCTGTCTCGTTCTGGCTGTGGCAGGACAGCGAATTAGGAGGTTTCGATTCCCTGGTCATCGGCACCTTCAACACCGTCTCGCTGATGACGGGAACCGGCTTCACTTCCGGCGATTATCAGAGTTGGGGTGCGTTTCCCATCGTCATTTTGTTTTTCCTGATGTTTGTCGGCGGCTGCGCCGGATCCACATCATGCGGCATCAAGATTTTCCGGTTCCAGGTCCTGTTCTCCACCGCCAAGGCACAGTTCCACCGGCTGTTGCAGCCCCACGGCATTTTTGTGCCGCATTATAATCATCGGCCCATACAGGATGACATCATTCAATCGGTCATGAATTTTTTCTTTTTGTTCATCGCCGTGTTCGTCATTCTCACGGTTCTGCTTGGCATGCTGGGGCTGGATTACATAACCGCGATCACCGCCGCCGCGACAGCCATCTGCAATGTCGGCCCGGCCATGGGCCCGATCATCGGACCGAGCGGAAACTTTGCCCCGCTGCCGGAATCGGCAAAGTGGCTGCTCTCCGCAGGGATGCTGTTTGGCCGTCTGGAAATTTTTACGGTGCTGGTCCTGTTCCTGCCGTCCTTCTGGCGGAACTAGAGTCCGGACTCAATTAATAGCTCCGCTTGTCATCCCGGATCACGTCAGTGGGTCTAAAGTCAACGCAGCCACTGGCTGAAATGCTTCTGAATCTGGCGCTCGAGCGAGATGTTAAGATCGTTCATCATCGCTTCCGTCATCCGGAACCAGGCTTTTTCCCGATCGGCCAGGGTGATGTTTTCCGGCACCGTCTTCGACCGCTGTGTCCGGGTGCTGACCGACGCAAGCTGGCGCCCCAGCGGCCCGATAATCTCGATCTTGATTTCGAGGGTGCCGTCATAGCGTTCGGATTGATCGGTGGTAAACACGCCCCTGACGCCGTCGGTTCGTTTCAACGGGACCTCAACCACCGCACCGTTGACGATGGACACCCGGACGGTGTTGTTGGCGCCGGCCGCCCGCAACCTGTCCGTCGCCCATCGCGCCGCGACAAGGGCCGGTCTGGCCGGGAATTCATGCTCCACATAGGGCTTTGCGCCGGTGGATTTGTAGAGCTGGATGACATCGACCCGCACGGCGTCGAGCCGGATGGGACTCAGATGGTTGTACCGCAGATCGGGAAACGCGCGCGGTGGCAGGGTTGTCTCACAGGCGGCCAGCGCGGCCAGTAACCCTGCGGTTACGAGAAGACGAAAACGTCGCAAAGGCTTACTCCAGGTAAATGGCCTGTGACTCTAGCGACACAGTATCGCATTGATGATGGTGGTCTTGCCGGCCTCGACCGCGGCGAGCCCTTCCTGCAGGACTCCATCGAGTTTGGCCGGATCGTCGACCCGCAAGCCTACCCCGCCAAACGGCCGGACCAGTTCGGCATAATCGAGATCATCGATCGGGTGGCCAAGATAAAGGTCGTTCTGCGCCGCCGTTGCTTCCGGATAATAGGAATGGTGATTGTTCTTCATCGCGAGATAACCCTGATTATTGAAAACAACGATCAGGATCGGCAGGCCGCCCGCCATGGAAAGGCTAAGGCTCTGCGTGACCGGGTTATACTGGAACCCGCCATCGCCGATGATCGACACCACGGGGCGGTCGGGACAGGCGAGTTTGACGCCCAGCGCGGTGCCGAGGCCCTGGCCGAGTCCCGTCGGCACCTTGATATAGTCATGCGGCGCATTCCACTGGAGATGCCGCTGAATAGGCATGCGGTGGGTCGTGGTCTCGTCCACATAGACCACATTGTCGGGCAGGATTGCGCTCATCCGCGCGCATAGATGCACCGGATCTATGGGACTTTCCGCAGCCGCTTTCTCCTCGGCCTCCCGATAGTCTTCATGGAGCGCATCATGCGCCGCCTGCAGGCTGGACCGGCGCTCCTCGACCGCCGCACTATCGAAACCGATAACCCGTACAGCGTCGGCCAGCAGTTCCAGCGAGCTCGGCACATCACCCTCCAGATAGGCGTTGGCCTGCAGGTTCTGGTACACCCGCTTTCCATCGACCGGACACTCGTCAATGGCAACAACGGTGGCATTCTTGGGGCCGTTGCTCGGCGGGTACCACGGCGCGTAGCTGCGGATGGGCAGGACCAGATCCGCCCCCTCCATCTGGGCGGCCACATTGAAGCCCTGGTGCAGCCCGTGGGTCTTGGGAAAATTGGCGAACCTTCCATTGGAATTTTCCACCACCGGAATGGCCAGCAGTTCCGCGAGGTCAACGAGTGCCGCGAATCCCTCCGGTTCACGCCCGGCCGCTTCCGTAATGATCAGGGGTTTCTTCGCGGACACCAATTTTTGCGCCACCGCATCGATGTCGGCATCGGAAGCACGCTGCTTCGGCGCGGTGGGAACGTCGCGCAGCACGTCGGGCGGCGTCCAATCATGCAGCATATTTTCGATGGGCACGTTCACGTAGGTGGGGCCGGCCGGCGTGCGCTGTGCCATTTCACCGGCGCGCACCACCTGCTCATAGAGGGTCGCCGAGCTGGTGGCCTGGTTGGCCCATTTGACGATCGGCTCCATCAGCCGGTGCGGCCCGCCGACGATACTTAAACTGCCAAACCACTGACGGCCGGGATCGAAATCCGGATTTTCCCCGAATGACAGGGATTCACCCGACATCACGACCATCGGAGTTCCCGTCACATTGGCCGCGTGAATGCCCATGGATCCCTGCAACAGGCCTGCACCGGCATGCAGCAATACCGCCTGCATCCGGCCGGTTACGGTGGTGTAGCCCCAGGCGAGATTGACGGCCAGAGTCTCGTGCCCGCAGCTCAGATAGGTCGGGCCGGGCTTGTTGCCGACCTTCTGGCGGGCCAGCGCCTCCCAGACAGGACCCCATTCGGAGCCGGGGGAGGACAGGATGTAATCCACATGGAGATTTCGGAATGCCTCGAGAATTGCTTCGCCGCCGTCCTGTGCGTTCTGCATGATCGTATCCTCCCGGAGAGCTTTTAGCCGTATGGCGGGGTGCATGACCGCCGCCCTTGGCTTTATCGTTGATGGTAGGCGGAGCCGCGCGCAACGGTCAATGGGCGGAAGAGGTACCTGTCTGACAGGTCACGGCTTTTTACCGGAATCGGCAAGGACCGAAAGCTGGAGTGTGGCGAGGGAGGGTTTGGCGCCGGTCCGGTTGGCGTCGATCCAGTTCTTTACCGGCACGTCGGTCGCCTCGGAAATGGCGTTCAGTTTCTGCAAGGCGCTTAACCCATCCCAGCTTTTGGCAGTAACGCCGGGGACCGGCTTCACCTGCCCATGGGTCCGCTGTCCCATCTCCATGATCGCCGGATACAGATTGCTTATGACGGAATCATAGACGGGGTCATTCACATGCGACCCGGCATCATCGCGCACTGACGTGTCATGCTTGGCCTGGAACGCGGATTCCAGAACCAGGGCCGATACCTGAAAATCCACTTCACAGCCATTGTCCTGTTCCAGATAGATCGTATCGCCATCGATCTCGACGACCACGCCGACCGCATTGGCGGCAACATTGCGCACCGTGTCTCCAACTTTGAACATGGGATCTCCGTCCTGAGGGGCTGGATACTATATCGGCGAGAAGCGGCAGACTGACAAGCTTTTTGCACCAAGGAAATTGGACGGAAATCTGATGCGGTACCGCGACAATAATTGCGTTCCGTGACATCCTGACCGCAGAAAAGCTTTGGCCAAGGAGGAGAAATTCATGCCGGATATCAAAATTACCGCCAGCGGTGACGGGGAATTCGACTGCCACCTGGCCTTGCCGGAGGCCGGAAGCGGCCCGGCTCTGATCATCATGCCGTCGATCTATGGCGTCGATGAGGATGTGCGCAACGCCGCCGCCAATCTGGCGGCCAAGGGCATTGTGGCCGCCGCGCCCGATCTCTTCTGGCGCGGCGATTCCGGCCCCATGCCGCGGAATGAGGAAGGCCAGCGCCGTGCCAGCGAACGGGCCGCGGACCGGGCGAACCTTGTGGAGGCGGGCGTGCAGGATCTCGCCGATGTGATGGCGGCGGTAAAAGCCCTGCCGGAATGCAACGGGCGGGTCGCCACGCTGGGGCTGTGCTATGGCGGGCCCTATGCGCTCCTCGGCCCGGCCCGGCTGGGATGCGACGCGGGGATCTCTTTCCATGGCACGGCGGTGCAGGAATATCTCGATCTGCTGACCGATATCGGCGACACACCCATCCGACTCCATTGGGGCGACGAGGACCGCGCCTGCCCGCCCGATGCCCTGGCCAGGGTCCGCGCCGCCACCGCGGCCATGCCAAACGTCGGCATCACCGTCTATCCGGGTGTGGTCCACGGCTATAGCGCCCCGGGCAGCACCAAGGCCTGGAACGAATCGGCGGCGGCGGATTCATGGGCCAGCGCGCTCGCGGTACTGGACAGCCTCCGGGACAGCCCGCGGGCGGCGCAGGCGTAAGCAGGTCTCCCGCCCTACGTTCCGTTAATAGACCACGGTCGGGGTGGCGCCCCCGTCGACGGCGATGGTCTGGCCGGTCACGGCACTGGCCTGGACTGAGGCCAGGAACAGAACCAGCGGCGCGATGTCGGCGGGGATGATCATGCGGCCGATGGGAACGCCCACCGCCATGCTGGCCTCCGCCTCCTCGAGGCTGAGACCGCGGTCCTTTGCACGGGCGGCGAGACGCTCGGTGTGGCGTTCGGTCTTGGTGAAGAACGGATGCACCACATTGACCGTAATTCCGTCAGGCGCCGCATGAAGGCTGTAGTGTTTCGCGAAATTCACCAGCGACGCATTGCTCAGCCCGCTGGGCAGCGAGTCCGATGCGGGCGCGCGGGCCGAGGTGCCGCCGATACAGATGATGCGTCCCTGGTCGGAGGCCCGCAAATGGGGCATGGCGGCGCGGGTGCAGCGCATGGCGGCAAGAGTCTTGCCCATGACCCGTTCCATGAGCTTCTCGTCGGTCTGGGTCTCCAGCGACCCGCTCACATTGGTCGACGCGTTATTGACCAGGACATCGAGCTGCCCGAAAGCATCCGCCGCGCCGGAGACCGCGCGCTCGCAGCCCTCGGCGGTGAACAGATCGGCACTGATGGCTTCGGCGCGCACATGGTGCTTCACCAGTGAGGCCCGCGCCGCTTCAAGCGCGGCTTCATCGCGGCCACAGATGGCCACGTCGGCGCCTTCTTCCGCGAAGGCCTGCGCGATGACGAGGCCGATGCCGCGATTGCCGCCTGTCACCAGCACGGCCTTGCCTTTCAGGCTCAGATCCATTGCCGGAATATTCCTTCAGACCACCTTGGTCTTTTTCGGGTTGGCCCGCCGATAGGAATTGTCCTCGGGATTGTAATAGCACCGGTCGAGCTTGTAGGGCCCGCCCACGATGGTCACCGTCCAGGTATCGTCGGTGAGTGCGGTAAAACCGTGGATCTCCGCCGGCGGCGCCACGATGGACATCTCCTTTGGCTGGAGCACCCGGTGATCGATCACCTCCAACTCGGCATAGCCTTCCCTGGTGCCGTCATCCTTGCGGTCATAGACGGTGTGCCTGAGCGCCCCGCTATAGAGCCCCAACGCCTCCCAGATACCGTGATCGTGGGGCGGAATGTCCTTTTCCTTGGGCATATGATCGAAGGTGATGGACATCTCGCCGTCGTAATAGAGGTAGCGGGATTCATCGATATGGTTGCCCTCGCGCTTGACTCCGACGCCGCTCAGGTCGGTGGTCAGAATCTTCGACAGGGGGCCGCGCAGCCCCTCCAGCAGCTTAGGGCCGTCCGACCCGTGGATCGCCATCTGCTGCTGCACATCCTGGGCCAGATCGCGAATGGTGTAGCTAGGGGTGTCTGACATGGGGGGGCTCCTTGCAATCTCGGTTGTTGGACTATAAGGCGATTCGTTTTTTACCCACAAGTCGCTTCACTTCAGCCGGTTAGGAGATAGGTTGCGAGGGGACCATCCCGTGGTAGAAAGCACCATGCATCCGGTCATCGCCGTTCTCCTGCTGACACTGCTCGCCGCCTGCGGCAGCAATGGTATCGATTTGAAACAGGGCGACCGGTATAGCTTCCGTCAAATAGATCAACCCGCCGCTACCCCGCGACTACAGATCATTGTGACCTACAGCGACCAGCGGTCGACCCACGCCGCGCTTCGGCTGGTGCATCCGACACGGGGCGACCTGTTCTGGGATCCGGCGGGCAATTATGGCGTTGTGGCGCTGGAGGACGGCACCGGATGGCAAAGCCCGCTGGTCCACCGAAACAACGACCTCATAGCCACCGACGTTCCATCACTGTCGGCCTACTGGCGCTATGCCGTCGCCACCGAAGATACGGCCATGGAAATCCTTGAGTGGACCCTCAGCGAAAACCGTGCCGGAGAGATTTACGATATCCTGCTGGCCGGGGCACGGGACGGCGGCACGGCCGACAGATTCAGAACCAGAACGACGGCGCCATATTGTTCGGTGTCATTGAGCGAATTTTTTCAGCTTTATGGCAAGGGCCTCGCCACGGTCAAGGACAGCTACATCTGGCCGTCCGATCTCGCCGACGATCTGCGGACCCAGCATCCCCATCGCCGGCTGGTCTATGCCATCGATGCGCCGGAGGGCGTCTATGTCCAGAGGCATGCCCCGGTGATACCGGACCGCGCCAGCGCATCTGAAACAGGCGGCCATGAGCCCATTCCGGTTCGCGGGCGCACCATCAGCAATTAATAGCCGGCCGGGTCAGCCCGGCTTTCGCGCCATGAAGGGGTAGCCGAAGACGGCAAAGGCGCGGGCATTCTTCTCACCCCCCGCCTCGGCGAAAGTGTCCGTTGGCGGCCCGATCCGGACATCCACGAACCCGATATCTTCCAGCATCTGTTGCCAGCCTGCACACGGCAGGCCACCGGCGATTCAGGCCGTCCATAAATCAATGTCGCGGATGGCGGCCTCCGGCACCGCCTTGCCATTGGCGATATCGGCGAACTGAAGAGTGCCGCCCGGCTTAAGGACACGCATAACCTCGGAAAACACGCCGCGCTTGTCGGCACAGAGGTTGAAGACGCCGTTGCTGATTACCGTGTCGGCCCAGTCATCGTCCACCGGCATGTGTTCGAGCAGCCCTTCGCGGAACTCCACATGGCCAAGCCCCATCTGGCGGGCCGTCGCGCGGGATTTGGACAGCATTTCATCGGTCATATCGATGCCGACCACCTGACCCTCCGGACCAACCTGCTGCGCCGCGACGAAGCAATCGAAGCCGGCGCCGGCGCCGGCATCAACCACCCGCGATCCCGGCGGAAGGTCCCTCATGGAAAACGGATTCGCGACACCGGCGAATGATTCCACCGCGGCGTCCGGCAGTGCATCGACGATCTTTGAATCGTAGCCAAGGCGGGCGGCCAGCGCGCGGCCGGTATGAAAGTGATAATCGCCATCGGGCTCAACGGCGACCTCCCGGTATTTCAGACTGACCTCTTGCCGCAGTTTCGCGGCATCGACCGGCGTGTCGGCACCAATAACATCAGGGTCGTTCATGGCACATCTCCCGAAACCCAATAATACTGGATTTAGTCTATCGCCCCTTGGCGGAGGCGGCCAGCGTGACTATTCAGCCTCCGCATACAGCATCTCGATGGCGTCGGGATCAAACCGGTAATCGGCGTTGCAGAATTCGCAGGTCACCACCACGTCGTCGCCCACCTTCATGGAGGCGATTTCGGAGCGCGGGAAGGATCGCAGAACATTTTCCACCCGATCGCGCGAGCAGCGGCAGCGCATGACAAGACCGGACGGATCAAAAACCCGGACACCGTCTTCGTTGAACAGGCGATAGAGCAGATCGTTTGGCTGCAGGGCGGGATCAACCAGCTCTTCCGACGTGCAGCTCCCCAACAGGGCCACGGCGCGGCGCCACGCATCGTCGAAATCGGGGTCGTGATCATCGCCCGATTGCTGCTGCACGCCCTTTTGCTCAAGCCGCTGGAGCAGGATGCCGCCGGCGCGCCAGACCGGGTCACCGCCCTCGCCCTGAACGCGATCCACCGCGACCTTGATTACCGCATCGAGCTGAACCGACTGCCGGAAATAGGTATGGGCGCAATCGGTCAGCGTCGCCCCTTCCAGAGGCACGATGCCCTGATAGCGTTGGGTGTCCTGACCCTGGTCAACGGTGAGCGCCAGATAGCCATTGCCTAAATAGCGGGGCACCGCTTGTTGTGGTCCCTTGGTGCCATCGCCTTTTTCAAGATCGGACAGTTTTTCCAAATCGAACTGGGCATAGCCGCGCATGGCGCCATCGCTGGTCACGTCGACCACCAGGATAGTGATCGGCCCATCGCCCTTGATCTGAAAGGTCAGCACCCCGTCGAATTTAAGCGTTCCGGCGATAACCCCGGCAATGGCCTGCGCCTCCCCGAGCAGCCTTGCGACGCTCTCGGGATAATCATGGGCCCCCAGCACGGCCTGCACCGCATCGCCCAGCCGTACCAGCCGTCCCTGGGCCGCCATGGATTCGATCTGGAAGGGCAGCAGCAAATTGTCGGACGCCGGCGCGGACACGACCGGCTCCGTCAACCCATGCACCAGAGGAGGACGCCCTTTTGGGCATGAAGGCGGTTTTCCGCTTCGTCCCAGACCACCGACTGGGGACCGTCGAGCACCCCGGCCGAGACTTCCTCGCCACGGTGGGCCGGCAGGCAATGCATGAAGATCGCTTCGGGCGCCAAATCCATGAGCCCTTCATCGACGCGATAGGGCTCTAGCATACGCTGCCTTCCGTCACCCGGCTGGTCGCCCATGGATACCCACGTGTCGGTGACGACGCAGGTGGAGCCGGCGACCGCGGATCGCGGGTCGTCGGTCTCGATAATTGTCGCGCCATGTTTCCGCGCCCAGGCAATTTCCTCCTTGGGCGGCGCCAACTCGGCCGGACAGGCCAGCCGCACTTCAAACCCGAACCGCGCCGCGGCATGCAGCCAGGTGATCGCCATATTGTTGCCATCGCCGCACCAGGCGATCACGGCATCCTTGATGTCGCCGCGATGTTCCTCATAGGTCATGATATCGGCCATGAGCTGGCACGGGTGAGACCGGTCCGTCAGCCCGTTGATTATTGGTATGGTGGCGTGTTCGGCGAGATCCTCGATCTTCTCATGCAAATCGGTCCGCATCATGACGCCATCGACATAGCGTGACAGGACCCGCGCCGTATCGCCAATGGTCTCGCCGCGCCCGATCTGCATTTCGGTCTGACTGAGAACCACGGAGCTGCCGCCCAACTGCTTGATCCCCACTTCGAACGAGACCCGCGTCCGCGTCGACGGTTTCTCGAAGATCATGGCCAGTGTTTTGCCCACCAGGGGCGCCCGGTCGCCATCGCCCTGTTTGCAGGCGGCGCCCAGTTCGAGTATCTGGCGTAAATCTTCAGCCTCGATCTGATCGAGATCGAGAAAATGTCGAACGTCACTCATTCGGACAGCGCCCGGCAAGCCGTATCGATCATGCCGATGGCCTCGTCAACATGGCTGTTGTCGATGATCAGCGGCGGCAGCAGCCGAACAATATTTTCCGCCGCCGGAACCGTCAATAAACCCGCTTCACGACAAGCGGTGACGAGATCGCCGTTGGGAACAACGGATTTCAGCCCGATCATGAGACCGGCCCCCCGCACTAGCTCGATAATGTCGGGCCATTTTTTCTGAAGCCCCGACGCCTCCGACATCAGGGCATCGCCCATGGCCCGGACATTGGACATAAACCCGTCTTCCAGCATGACGTCGAGGACGGCATTGGCGACCGCCGTGGCCAGCGGATTGCCGCCAAACGTACTGCCATGGGTGCCGGGGACGATGCCCACGGCGGCGCGCTCGGTCGCGAGGCAGGCACCGATGGGAAACCCGCCCCCCAGCGCCTTGGCGAGCGACATGACATCGGGCGCCACGCCGGCTGCCTCATAGCCAAACAGGTGCCCCGTCCGGCCCATGCCGGTCTGCACCTCGTCATAGAACAGCAACAGGCCAAACTCGTCACAGGTTTCCCGCAGCCCTCTCAGGAACGCCTCGTCGCCAGGCCGGATACCGCCTTCGCCCTGGACAGATTCCACGAGAATGGACCCGGTCTCCGCCGTAATGGCATTGCGGACCTCGTTCAGATTGCCAAAGCTGACATGATCGAAGGCATCCATCAGCGGGCCAAATCCGGTCTGATGCGCCGCGTTGGCGCCCGCCGATATTGCGCTGAGGGTACGGCCGTGGAAACTGCCGTCGAACGTGATGGTCCGATAGCGTTCGGGCGCGCCGGAATCATGATGGAACTTGCGAACCAGCTTGAGCCCCGCCTCCACCGCCTCGACGCCGGAATTGGCGAAGAAGACCGTATCGGCAAAGCTGTTCTCCACCAGCCGGTGAGCCAGCCGCTCCTGTTCCGGAATACGGAACAGATTGGAGCAATGCCACAGTTTGGACGCCTGCTCCGTAAGGGCTGCCACCAGATGGGGGTGATTATGGCCCAATGACGTGACAGCGATCCCCGATGCAAAATCGAGAAACTTTTGCCCATCGCTGGTAAATAAATAGGCGCCGTCACCCCGTTCAAAGGCAACATCCACCCGGCCGTAGCTCGGCATTACTTCTGAAATCACGGTTATTCTCCGGGACCTGCGGGTGGCGAAAATCCACCTCCGCGGAAAGGCGGACAATACGGAGGCTATTCGCCCTCTGTCAATGTTAGCGACACACAGGGCAAGGGAAAAAATCGCCCCTACCGCCCGCCTGCGGCGCTGTTTTCAATCCCCGTCGGGTGCATCGACCCCGCCGGTTTCGGGGGTCGCGGCTACGCTGGCGTCGCCCCTCGGCGATTCCGGTAACGATTTTTGCGGCGCTGTCGAACGGTCCTTATTGCCGTCGACCATCGCCACCCTGGCGACGGGCGCCTCGCCCTCCCTGTCCTCGCCGAAATAGATGGTGCGATGGGGGAACGGAATTTCAATGCCCAGCGCGTCGAAGTGCTTTTTCATCCGTCTGTTGAACTCGCGCCCGACCTGCCACTGCTTTATGGGCTGCGTTGTGATCCGCGCTTTGATGATAACCGCGTTGTCGCCGAAACTATCGACGCCGAGCACCTCCAGGGGGGAGATAATCAGATCCTTGAACGCCTCGTCCTGAAGCAAATCGTCACCGACCTGCTTCAGAGCCTCAACCACCGTGTCCGTGTCCTCCCGATAGGCGACACCGACCTCGAAGACGTAACGCGAGAAATCCTTTGTCATGTTCTCGAGCGTCGTCACTTCGCTGAACGGCACCACATGAACCGTCCCGGCAAGATCGCGTAACCGGATGGTGCGCAATGTCATGGTCTCGACCACCCCGGCATGGGATCCCACCTTGACCACATCGCCAACCGCGAGTTGGTCCTCGACCAGGATAAACATGCCGGTGATGATGTCCTTCATCAGGGTCTGTGCCCCAAAACCGATGGCCAGACCGATAACCCCCGCGCCGGCCAGCAGTGGTGCGATATTCAGCCCGAGTTCCGACAGGGTCACCAGCAAGAACAGGGTGACCAGGACAACCAGTAGCGTGGTCCGCAGCAAAGGCAGCAGCGTCCTGGCCCGTGAACTGACCGCCGCGCCATCGCGCGACAGATACCGTTCGATCAGAGCGCTGCTCACCTCCAGAACGACAATTGTCACCACCAGCATAAAGGCGATAGTCACCGCACTGCTGGCAATGCGCTGGCCCAGGGGTGTCGCGAGCCAGGCGGATGAATCGATACCCCACGCTTCAAAAACGGCAAAGAGCGTGATCGCTCCGATGACGATTGATATGCTTTTTTCGACGATGGGAATATAGCGGTTGGCACGGGCTTCAAGACCCGGATAACGGCGCTTGATCTCGTCGCGCAATGCAAACACCCGCCGGCACAGCCGTTGCAGGGCCTTGGACAGAAACGTAGCGACCACAAGAATAACGATCGACAAGGCTGTCGCCCGCAGGACGAAGGTGAACCCGTCCTCGACCGCCAGGGCCCACACCCCGTACATAACGATGACGTAGAGAATTACGGCGACGTGCCAGATATCGGCGATGCGCGCCCGTAACGACTTCAGGACGACGTCGGGCTGATCCGGCCCGCGCAACCAGTCCGCGACGGTCTTTCGGTTTTGCAGGGCAAAGACAACCAGCATCAGCGTGCCGACGAGACCCAATAGCTTGAACAGGATATCAGTCCCGTCCCCGCTCAGCCCGAGTAGTCCGATGGCGACGATGATGAAATAACCGTAAAGCGCAACATCGGCCAGGCGGCGGACCCAGATAAAGAGATAGTTCGCATCAACATCCCGCAGCTTTAGCATGCGCAGCTTGGGCGTCGCCGGTGCAAGAACCAGACGGGCGATTGCGAGCACGGTGCGGACCAGCACGTTGGCGTTGATCAGCGCGTAGGCCACAAGGCGGGTCACTTCTCCCGGTTCGGCGAGTGTCAAAGCCGCATAACTCGCCGCCAGAAACCCGGCAATGGGAATGATATCGAGAATTGTTCGTCCCAGCAGACTGACGAACTTTATGGAAAACGAGTCGGTGTCGAGGGTTTCCAGCGTACGGCGGGGCCGGGTCAGCAAGCGCCGGATAACCCATTCGCCGGCCAGTCCGACCAGCAAGGCGAGAATAATCTTCCACGAAATCTCAATCCAGCGCGCCCGTGTCTTCTCCTCGGACATCTGGCGGACAAACCAGTCATAGATGTTTGGCACGTCCATGATGGCCCGTGTTCCGGCCACGAATTCCCCACTGACCGACTCTATGCGCCGGGAAATGGAATCGAGCACACGGGTTCCGATTGTCTTTTTCGCTGCCTCGCCGCCGGACGCTTTCTGGGCCGCCAACAGGGCGTTGAGCTGCCCGATCAGCTTCTTTCGCTCCGCATCATTTTCGAGCGTTTTGACGAGGCCTTTGAGATCGGCATCGCTGGCCACCGCCGCCGCATCCGCCGCAGTTGGGGCAGAAGCGGCGGTTCCCTGCTGAGCGGGTGCGGCGGCGCTAACCCCCAGCAATACGAAAAACATCAATCCGAAGATCGTACGTTTCATCAATCGTGATCCGTTATGTGAGCGCTTGATTCAATGATCCGGGGCAGGGTCATACCACAAAATGGCGGTGAGTCGGCACGGCAATTCTCGCCCGCCGTTGTTGCGGGGTCCCGCATCCGATATCATTCCGGCTCCAAAGACAACAGCGCTCAGGCGTTGTCACCATGGCGAATAACAGGAACGAGAATGGGTGAGTTTGCGATTGGCCAGCCGGTACCGCGCGAGGAGGACCCGCGTCTTCTGACCGGTGGCGGCGATTTCCTCGACGATGTGAATCTGCGCGATCAGACATGGGGCCATGTCCTGCGATCGCCGCACGCCCATGCGAAAATTTCATCCATCGATATTTCCGTGGCCAGGGCGGCACCGGGTGTCATCGCCGTCCTCACCGGCGAAGACTGGATGGCGGAAAACTACGGCACGCTGCCCTGCGAGGAAAACCGCAAAAAAGCCGATGGCAGCCCCATGTTTCAGCCCTATCGCGGCGCGCTGGTTACCGACCGCGTGCGCTTCGTGGGCGATTACGTTGCCTTCGTGGTCGCGGAAACCCGGCTGCAGGCCCGCGATGCCGCCGAACTGATCCATGTCACCTATGAGCCGCTGCCGTCGGTATCGTCCGTCGAGGCCGCCATTGCACCGGGCGCGCAACCCATCTGGGACGAGAACCCTGATAATTTTAGCTTCACCCATGCCGAAGGCGATCTTGCCGCGGTGGATTCCGCCTTTGCCGCCGCCGACCATGTGGTAAGCCACAAGCTGGTGGTGAACCGGGTCGCCGCCGTGACCATGGAGCCACGCGGCTGTCTCGGCGATTACGACAGGCGGTCGGAGCGCTATACGCTTTATACGGGTCTCCAGAATCCGCACCCGGTCCGGTATCAGATTACCCAGCAGGTTTTTGGCATTCCGGAAACCCAGGTCCGGGTCGTGCCCGGCGACGTGGGCGGTAGTTTCGGCATGCGGGGCGGCACATACCCGGAACTGCTTCTGGTGCTGTGGGCGTCGCGTCTGGTCGACCGCCCGGTCAAATGGGTCTGCGACCGGTCGGAGGGCTTCATGTCGGACGATCACGGCCGCGACAATGTGAGCGAATATTCCATCGCCCTGGACAGGGACGGCGTGTTCCTCGCCGTAAAGATCAGGACCCATGTCGCCATGGGCGCCTATCTCGCCATCCGCGGACCGCGGCCGACGGTGGGCAATCTGGGGACCCTGTGCGGGGTGTATAAAACGCCGGTCGCCCATGTGGAGACCAGCGGTGTGTTCACCAATTGCAACTGCACCAACCCCTATCGCGGCTCCGGGGCGCCGGAGGCCGCCTATATCGGCGAGCGGCTGGTGGATATCGCGGCGCGCGAACTGGGTATGGACCCCGTTGAGTTGCGGCGCCGGAACTATGTCACACCGGACCAGATGCCGTGGACCAACGCTCTGGGCTATAAATACGATTGTGGCGATTTTCCAGGGAACATGGAAAAGGCGCTCGAGGCCATCGATTACGGCAATTTCGAGACCCGCCGCGCCGAAGCCGCGGGCAGAGGTAAATTACGGGGCATCGGCGTATCGAACACGGTCAAGAAAACGTCGACGCCCAATCTGGAATCCTGCGACATACGGTTCGACCCGTCGGGGACGGTCACTGTGCTACAGGGGACCATCAGCCACGGTCAGGGCCACGAGACCATCTTCAAGCAGATAATTTGCGGCCGGCTCGGCATAGAGCCCGGCATCATCCGATATGTGCAGGGTGACACGGATCTCGTCACCTATGGTCGCGGGACATTCAATTCCCGATCCACCGCCATTGCCGGATCGGCAGCGGCGCGGGCTTGCGAGAAAATTATCGCCAAGGCGACCACCATCGCCGCCCATATACTCGAAGCCTCCGAGACCGACATCGAGTTCGATGACGGGACATTCACCGTCGCCGGGACCGACCGGTCCCTGACACTGATCGAGGTCGCCAAACAGGCCTTCCGCCCCACCGCCCTGCCCCCGGAAATCGAACCGGGTCTGGATGAGACCGGCGTTTTCACACCGCAATACTGGAACTGGCCCACCGGTGTTCAGATCTGCGAGCTGGAAATCGACCCCGATACCGGTGCAACCGAGATGGTCGGCTTCGTCTGCGTCGATGACGTGGGCACGGTGGTCAATCCACTGCTGCTGAAAGCCCAGATGCATGGTGGCATCGCGCAGGGTGTCGGTCAGGCCCTGATGGAAAACATTGCCTTCGATGCCGACAGCGGTCAGCTGATTTCAGGCTCCTTTATGGATTACTGCCTGCCGCGGGCGGATGATTTCTGCAATATGGAGATCATCAGCGCGCCCATACCGACCGAGTCCAATCTGATCGGCGCCAAAGGCGGCGGGGAATCCGGGCCGACCGGTGCCCTGCCCACCACTATCAATGCGGTGGTTGATGCCCTCAAACCGCTGGGCGTGACCCATATGGACATGCCGGCGACACCGGAACGGATCTGGCAAACCATTCAAGCGGCTAAATCCGCAAATTAAACAAAACCAATAGTGACAGGGAGAATTCACATGGCTGAGTCATCGGTTACCGGAAAAATCTGTATCATAACCGGGGGCCCGCGCGGGCTGGGCCGGGCCATGACGCTGGCGCTGGTCAATGCGGGAGCGAAGGTGGTCGCACCGGGGCATATCGAAGAGGATATCCCGTTGATCGAAGCGGATGCCTCGGCCGTGATGGGCAATTCGGGGGGCGAAGTCTATCCGATGGTCGTCGATCTGCGTCAGCCCGACGATTGCCGGAAAATCGTCGAGACGACCCTTGAAAAATTCGGCCGCATCGACGTGCTGATGAACAATGCCGGCCTCGGCATGCGCCCGTTCAGCGAGAATTTCATGACCGATCCGGTGAAGTTCTGGGAGGAAGATATCGCGCAGGTCCAGGCGACCTTCGACACTAATGCCATGGGGCCCTTCAACATGGCCCGCCATGCCGTGCCCCATATGGTCAAGCAGGGCTGGGGGCGCGTGCTCAACGTCACCACCAGCATCGGTACCATGCAGCGCCGGGGTTTCTTCCCCTATGGCCCGACCAAGGCAGCGCTCGAAGCCGCGACCTATGTCTGGTCGCAGGATCTCGAAGGGACCGGGGTCACCGCCAATGTCCTGATCCCCGGCCGTGCCGCCGATACGGCAATCATGCCCGATGCCTGGCGTGACGCCGGTATCGACCGTACCGGCCGGGCGCCCACCGATCCGGTGGTCATGGGACCGCCGATCCTGTGGTTCGCCTCGGCGGCGTCCGATGGGTTCAATGGCATCAGGCTCGCCGCCGACGAATGGGATACCTCGCTCGATCCCACGGAAGCCGCGAAAAAAATTATGAGCCCCGTGGGGTTTGAACTACGTGAAGACGCCTAAAGTTTAAATCAATGCCGCCATGCGGTTTTGTTGCCGCACTCGGCCGCTTTGTCGCGGTATAGGGTCACGGCACGATCATGGCAGGCGATTGTCGCCGGATCGTCGGGCGACACCGGCGGCTTTTCATCCAGCGGGAAGTGACCATACCGGTCCTCTCCCCTGACCAGCATCGCGCTGGCGAGAAGATCGGTTGTCTGGCGTACGTGGGGCGGGACGTAACCGCCGGCAATGCCAATCCGGCGATCAGCGCCATGGTTGGGACGCGAACTATGGACCAGGGCGACGTGGTGCAGCGACATCTCGCCCGGCTGCAACTCCATTAGAACGGTATTGGAGTCGTCGATTTCATATCGCGCACGCATACCGCTGGTAAGCAAATTGTCGTCGCTCAACTCGGAAAAATCGACAGGCAGTTCGCCTAATTTATGGGACCCGGGCGCCACCTGCATGCACCCCGTCTCCTCGGTCGCAGGCGATAGGGCAACCCACGCGCTGACCAGTTCCAGCGGGTCCATGCCGTAATAGGTGCAGTCCTGGTGCCAGCTGACATAGGACCCGGCTTCCGGTTCCTTGATCCATACCCCGCATTGGTAGTGCAGAATATTGGGCCCGATCAAATCCTCCACCGTATCAAGCACCGCATCGCTGGTGAAAAGATCGTAGACCCAGGGAAACAGCAGCGAGCATTTGGTCCGTTGCGTGCCGTGAACCGGCTTGCCCTGCGCCGCCTCGAACGCCTCGACCCTTTGCCTGAGTGCGACCGCGTCCGGTTCCGGCATCACGCGCACCGGCGACAGGAACCCGTCTCGTTTGTATCGTTCGATTTGTTCGGTCGTAAGGCGTTTGGGCACGATCATTTAGCTGCTATTGACGATCATCGACCAATGATCCGTCAAACCAGACTGCTGCGCAAGCGGACACACTATCCGACCGTGATGCGGTATTACGATCAGTCACGTTCAGAGATCCCGGGACGATGGTTGACCTCATGGTTGGACTTTCATTGCTTTCTGGGCATTAATCCCGGTGTGAAAGACCATGGACGGACCGACGATTCAGAATCCCTTGGAGAAGAGTCGCCCAAACGCGGATGCGGCGAAGGGGACGGCTATCAATAATCGCCCGACCTTCAGCGACGATATCACCGCGGAAATTCCGCGTCTGCGCCGCTATGCGCATGTCTTGCTGCGGGATTCGATCGCTGCGGACGACCTCGTTCAGGACAGCCTCGAACGGGCAATTTCTCGTCAAAATCTGTTCCAGCCGGGGACTAATCTGCGGGCCTGGCTGTTCACCATAATGCACAATTTGCATGTTAACGCGGTCATCAAAGCCCGTCGCACACCAACGGCAGGGACCACGGACGATATCGCCGACAGTCACCGCAGTTCAGTGCCGCCCGCCCAGGGGGATGGGCTGATGTTAAGGGATCTGGAACGGGCGCTGGGCAAACTGTCGGAAGACCAGCGGGCCGTGGTGATGCTGGTGGGCGCCGAGGGGCTGACCTACGCGGAAACGGCCACTGTGCTGGGTGTGCCGGTGGGAACGGTGATGTCCCGTCTGGCGCGCGGTCGGACCCGGCTCAGGTCGCTCATGAACGGCGATGACCGGACAGAAACTGGAAAGGATTCGTGAGCCCGATGGAACGAATCGGCGAAGCTGAACTCAACGCCTATCTCGATGGCGAACTCGACGCGGAAGCCCGCGTCGGGATTGAGTCGTGGCTTGCCGAAAATCCTGAGGAGGCCGCCCGGCTGGGGGCCCTCGCCGCCGACCGGGACGCGCTGGCCGGTATCGGTGCGGATATT
>JABJKO010000251.1 GCA_018660305.1 Rhodospirillaceae bacterium | reverse complement strand
GACCGGAGTCGCCGGCATGGCGAGCTCGAATTTCCGGCCAGGGCGTATGTTCAGCAGTTCCGCCAGCTCGGCCTTCGCCTCGCCGAGTTCCCGTTGGACGGCCAGTGCCTTGCGGACGGAATCCACGATATCGCGCCGGAACGCCACCGCCGTCAGAACGTCCGTGGCACGGGATTTCTCCATGTCCCGTGAGGCGTGCATGGCCGTACGAAGATCCTTCGCGAGGAACCTGACCTGGGCCATCAGCCGCTGGCCCGAGGCGGCGCGCCAGAACGCGACATTGACCTGTCGGATGATATCCTGAAGGGCCTTGCGCTCTTTTTCCTTGGCGATCAGAACTTCGTCAGCCCGCTGCTTCGCCCGGGCATAGCTGACACCGAGATCGAGGATGTTCCATGTAAAACTTGCATTGGCCGATTTTGTGATCCGGTCATCCGACTGTGAGATCTGTACATTGGAGCGGTCCTTACCGGCGCTGAATTCGAGCGTCGGCAGCATCTCGTAATTGCTTTGTTCCAGTTCCGCTTCCGCAATGCGGCGCTCAATATAGGTGACACGGCGCTTCAGGTTAAGAGAAACGGCCCGGGCCATGGCTTCATGAAGCGTTATGGGTTTGGTTGGCACGAATTCCCCGGAACGGATTGCGGCCAGGTCAGCCTGCGCCCGGTGAATGGGCTGATTATCGGCGAAAGGTTCCGGCGTGACTTCACAGCCGGCGCTTGCCAAGAGGACGGTCACCGCACCCAACGTTTTTATGGTTCTTGTTTTGGCCAGCATTTTTCGTGGGAAAACCAGGATTCAGGGTGCCATAGGGCCTTCGGAAAGGCCCCAATGACAACCTGTGATCTTAGACTTAAGGAAAGGTTAAACCTCCCGGGAGGCCGGAAGTTAAAGGCAACTTAAGTATGATTTTACCGTTGTCTGGCTAATTTGTTGCCCTGATGACAGAGCCAGCGGGGAACAAGGGACAAATGACGGGAGAGTCCGAATCCGGCCAAGAAGTCGCTGAAAGCGGCGAGTCCGGGAGCCTTCCTCAGGCAAATGCCAGTGCGCCCGATCAATCCGGCGGTTTCGCGATACTCGACCTTCTTCCTGACGCCATATTCGTGTTTCAGGAGGGGCAGGTTCGTCAGACAAATCAGCAATGTGCAGATATGCTTGGTGTTGGGGTATCTGCGGACGTTCACGGGCGGCGGATAGAGGAGATATTCGTTCCCGTCCCGAATTTCACCCGCCATACGGAACTGCCTGTCCACGGTATCGCCCGCCCGGTTGAGGGGTCCACACTGCTAAGGCTGGATGGGGCGATGCGCGATGTTGACCTCCACGCCAGGAACATCGATTGGGCCGGCGCGCCCGCCACCCTGATCATTGTTCGTGATGTCACCGAACGCCGTCAAACTGAACGGGCGCTGCAGGGCCATATAGAAAAGCTCGAAAATACCCTCGAAAGCAGTACCAACCACTATCGGCAGATCACCCGGCAACTTCATGAGGCCAAGGAGGCGGCCGATACGGCTAATCGGACCAAAAGCGAATTTCTTGCCAATATGAGCCACGAACTACGGACTCCCCTGAACGCCATCATGGGATTTTCCGAGGTTATAAAGAACGAAATGTTCGGCCATATCGCGGTACCGCAATATGTGGAATATGCCCGCGACATTTATGGCAGCGGATCGCACCTTCTGGACATCATCAATGACATTCTCGATCTTTCCAAAGTGGAAGCCGGCAAGTTCGATCTGACCGAAGAGAACGTTGCCATCGAAGAGGTCGTGTTTGCCGTTTGTAACATCGTGAAAGGCAAGGCCGACGAGAAGAATCTCCATATCGCCCCCCGCCTGCCTGGCGTCATGCCCCGTCTTTACGCCGATAAACGGGCGTTGAAGCAGATGATGCTCAATCTTCTGTCCAACGCGGTCAAATTCACCCCCAAGGATGGCGAGGTCAGTATTGCCGCGTCCCTCGACGACCGCGGCGCGGTCATGATTACCGTGACCGATAGCGGGATCGGTATCGCTCCGGAAGACATGGACAAAGTCCTCAGCCCCTTCGGGCAGGTGGACAGCGATTTGGCTCGGGAACACGAGGGAACCGGGCTTGGGGTGCCGCTGGTCAAGGCCATGATAGAGCTGCATGGCGGGGAGCTGCTGTTTCAGAGTGCCCCCGGCGTGGGCAGCGTTGTCACGTTGCGGTTTCCCCCGGAACGAAGCGTCCGTAGTCAGGCCGCCTAGCAACAATTATTTCGCCGTGCCGGGCCGGGCGTCAAGCTTGGCTCTTTCGCCTGCTGCCTGAGTCCGTTACCGTTGCACCAACGATAATGGGAGGGTGTGATGGAACTCAAAGGTCGGTCGGCTATCGTGTCGGGATCGAGCTCGGTGACGGGTATCGGGGCTGAAACTGCCCAGGCCCTGGCCGCCAAGGGCTGCAACGTCGTGATCAATTATGTGTCCAATGAAGAGGGCGCCGAAGAAACCGCGGCGGCCTGTGCCGGTCACGGTGTCGAGACCATGACAGTACAGGCCGATGTCTCCAAGGATGAGGATTGCCGCCGCATGGTGCAGGCGGCGGTGGATCGCTGGGGGCGGCTGGATATCCTGGTCAATAATGCGGCGACCACCAAGCCCGTGCCGCAAGCCGATTTGGAGGGGCTCACCGGCGATGAGTTTCTCCGAATTTATTCGGTCAACGTGGTCGGTACGTTTCAGATGACCCGGGCGGCGTCGACTTTCCTCCGCGAAGCCGGTAACGCTTCGGTGGTCAATATTTCCTCCATCGGCGCCTTTAGGGGCAATGGCAGCTCCATGGCCTATTCGGCGTCAAAAGGCGCGCTCAATACCCTGACACTGTCGCTGGCCCGTGTCCTGGCGCCGGAAGTCCGGGTCAACGCCATCTGTCCCGGCGGTCTGTTGGGCAGTTGGACCCGCAAGATCATGACCGAAGAAGGCTATCAGCGTCGTGTGCAGGAAGCGGAAACCGATTTTCCGCTCAAGCGCGCCGTCTGGCCGCAGGATGTCGCCCGTTTGGCGGTGTGGCTGTGCGAAGATGCCAGCACCATGACGGGCGAGGCTTTCCGGATGGATTCCGGCCAGCATATGGGCTGAGTTCATCAGAGTATTTCAAATATGAGTTCTGTCGTATCGACGACCGCGCGTGAGCGAAACCGGATCGTCGGGCTGATCGGGGTCGGCCATTTCTTCAGCCACTTCGTCATGCTGTGCCTGCCGCCTTTGTTTCTCCTGATGAAACCAGCGCTGGGGGTGGGGTATACGGAGCTGGGCGCAATTGTCGCCGCGATGGCGGTGACGACGGCCGTCGGGCAGATCCCCATGGGATTTCTGGTGGACCGGATCGGTGGCCGCGCGATGCTGATTTTGGGTCTTTCCCTTATGGGCCTTAGCCTGGTCTGCATCCAGTTCACCAGTTCCTACTGGGCGTTGCTCGGGCTCTTCGCGGTCATCGGATTGGGCAACAGTGTTTTTCACCCGGCGGATTACGCAATCCTGTCGGCGCGGCTGGATCCGGGCGTATTTGGCCGCGCTGTCAGTATCCATTCCCTGACCGGCTATCTGGGATGGGCCGGGGCCGCGTTGGTGATGCTGCCGCTGGGAAACGCTTTGGGATGGCGCACGGCCCTGGTGGTTATTGGAGCGGCTGGT
>JABJKO010000062.1 GCA_018660305.1 Rhodospirillaceae bacterium | reverse complement strand
GCGCGGCTGGCCGGCTGTCCTTTAAGCGCCAGCCAGGCCTTCTATCTTGCCACCCGGGGCGCCGCCCAAGCGCTGTATCTCCAGGATCGCATCGGTAGCCTGGCGCCCGGTATGGACGCCGATGTCATCGTGCTCGATCTTAAATCGACGCCTGCCATCGACTATCGCATGGGCGCGGTCGACAGCCTCGACGAGACCCTGTTCGTGCAGATGACCATGGCCGACGACCGGGCCATCCGCGCGACCTATATCGCCGGTGAGTTGGCGTATGAACGGGATTAAGAGGCACACGCTCCCTATTCCAGCTTCATGCCCTGATCGATCCAGGTGCCGAGCAACTTGCGTTCGGCGTCGGTCATTTTGGTGATGTTGCCGAGCGGCATGGTCTTGGTGAGGACGCTGGTGCGCTTGATCATCGCGGCGTACCGGACGATGTCCTCGGGCTTGTCGAACTTGATGTTCTTGGGCGGCTTCTCGAATCCTTCCTGAACCGGCTTTGCCGTATGGCAGGCGGCGCAGCGGGTTTTCACCAGGATCTCCACCGTCTCAAAAGGCACCGGCGGTGCATTGGCCGCCGCGATCTTTGCGGCGATTTGCGGACCGGAGACCCATCCGGCCACCGCCAGCAACCCGACAACGGCCACCGGTACCGGCCAGATCGCGGGTGTCCCAGCGTTCCGCAGATTGAACCAGTGCCGCACCATGGCGCCGATCAGGAACATGCAGCTCAGCACCGCCCAGTTATGGGGATGGCCAAAGGTCTCCGGGTAATGGCTGCTGATCATCACGAAGACCACCGGCAGGGTCATATAGTTATTGTGGACCGAGCGCTGCTTGGCGCGGATTCCATAGGACGGATCCGGTTCGGTGCCGGCCTTGCGGGAATCCACCAGATTCTGCTGGCCGGGAATGATCCGGATCCACACGTTGAGAACCATGATGATCCCCATCAGCCCGCCCACATGGACATAGGCGCCCCGTCCCGACAGCATGGTGCTCAGCCAGTAGGCGATCAGGCACAGCCCGCCAAACGAAAGCCCGGCGGCGAGGGTGCCGTTTTCCTTGCCCCAGCGCGACATATAGAGCGCGTCATAGAGCAGCCAGCCGACCACCAGCGTGCCGATACCGATGGCGACCGCGTCCCAGCGTGTAATGTCGGACACGTCGGGATCGATCAGGAAGGCCGATGACCCGAGGTAATAGACCACGGCCAGCAGCAGCACCCCGGTAATGCCGGTCCAGCCCGCCTCCCATTTGAACCAGTGCAGCGTGCGCGGCATCACCTTGGGGGCGACGGCGATCTTATCGACCCGGTAGAACCCGCCGCTATGGACCATCCAGAGCTCGCCCTCGACCTCGTCGTCGGGGACGGCGGGCTCTTCGAGATGGGAATCCAGCCACATGAAATAGAACGACGAGCCGATCCAGGCGATGCCCACGATGATGTGGGTCCATCGCAGGACGAGACCGAGCCAATCGAGAATAATGGTATCCATATACGCTTACTCCGTGACGGTCGTGACCACCCGCAGGCTTACGATGCGGCTGATATTGCGGATGGCTTCGTCTATTTCCTGTGCGGTGCTGTTGGTCAAACGGGACTCAAATGCAGCCAGGATCGACTCCTTATGGTGATCGCGCACCGCGATGATAAAGGGAAACCCGAACGCTTCTTTGTACGCATCGTTTAATTGGTTGAAGCGGTCAAATTCGTCGTCGCTGAGCCGGTCGAGACCGGCGCTTGCCTGTTCCGAGATGGAATGATCGGTGAGATCCCCGGCCCGCGCCGCCTTGCCCGCCAGATCGGGATGGGCGCGGATAAGCGCCAGCTTCTCGTCCTCGGAAGCAGCGGTCATGATCTCAAGAAGGGCGGCCAGCAACGCAGAGCGTGTCCCAAAGGGCCGGCCGGCCGAAGCCCGTTCCACCAGCCACGGTGAATGCTCGAACACATCGCCCAACGCGTCGATAAATTGGGACTGGTCGCCTTCATTGAGATCGCGCAGCGAAACAGTGTCAGCCATTGCCGTTATCCATACGGGAGCGGATATCGTCGACAGCGGTCAGGATGGCCTCGGCCGTGGCCGGCGAATTCAGCGCCGGCAACAGAGAATGATCCGACAGGCTGGAGACCGCGTCCCGGATCGCCAGCCACACCGAGAGCGCCAGCATCAGGGGCGGTTCGCCGATGGCCTTGGAGCGGAAGATGGTGGGTTCGCGATTAGGCGCGTCTTCGAGAATATGCACATTGAATTCCGGCGGCACGTCGCGGCTGCCGGGGATCTTATAGGTGGACGGCCCGTGGGTTTTTAGGTTCCCCGTCTCGTCCCACCATAGCTCCTCCATGGTCAGCCAGCCCATACCCTGGACGAAGGCGCCTTCGATCTGGCCAAGATCGATGGCCGGGTTCAGCGAGCGGCCGCAATCCTGCAATATATCGGTGCGCAGCACACGGCTCTCGCCGGTCAGCGTATCGATGGCCACTTCGGAGACAGCGGCGCCATAGGAAAAATAATAGAATGGCCGGCCGGTCATGGTCTCACTGTCCCAGGCGATCTTCGGCGTGGAATAAAATCCGGTGGCCGACAGGGATACCCGGTTCTCCCATGTCAGTTTCGCCAGCTCGGAAAACGGGATGCCCTGATTACCGGCATAGATATGATTGTTGCGAAATTCGATCTCGCCCTCATCCACCTCGAAATGGTCGGCGGCGACTTTCGTCATGCGGGCCTTGATCTGCTGGGCCGCGTCATGGGCCGCCATGCCGTTGAGATCCGATCCCGATGACGCCGCCGTGGCAGATGTGTTGGGCACCTTGCCGGTGTTGGTGGCGGAAATCTTGATGTGATCCACATCGATCTCGAAAGTCGACGCCACCACCTGGGCAATTTTGATGTAGAGCCCCTGCCCCATCTCGGTGCCGCCATGGTTGAGATGCACGCTGCCATCGGTATAGACATGGACCAGCGCGCCGGCCTGGTTGAGGGTCGGCAGATTGAAGGAGATACCGAACTTGACCGGCATCAGGGCGATGCCTTTTTTGATGATATGGTTTTCCCGGTTGAAGGCCGCCACGGCCGTCTTGCGCGCGGGATAATCGATTTCGCGGCTCAGCCTGTCGACAATCTCGCCGATGATATTGTCTTCGACCAATTGCCCGTAATGGGTCTCGTCGCGATCCGCCGTGTCATAGAAATTGACCCGCCGGACGTCATCGGGATCGAGCCCGCGGTCGCGCGCGATGTGATCGATGATGGTCTCGATGGCCACCATCCCCTGGGGTCCGCCAAAACCGCGGAAGCCGGTATTGGACACCGTGTTGGTGCGGCAGGGATAGCCGTGGATATGGGCATTGGGCAGGTAATAGCAATTATCGGCATGGCAGAGCGCGCGGATGAGGACCGACGACGACAGATCGGCGACGTGACCGGCGCGGCAGGCCATCAGAAGATCGATTCCCTCGATGCGTCCGTCATCATCGATTCCGGCCTCGTAGCGGAACAGGAAATCGTGGCGCTTGCCGGTGATCACCATGTCGTCGTCGCGGGTCAGGCGCAGCTTCACGGGACGGCGCGTCGCATTTGCCCCCAGCGCGGCCAGGGCGGCGATGATGGTCGACTGGCTTTCCTTGCCGCCGAACCCACCCCCCATGCGCCGTGTCTCAGTGGTCACCGCATTGACCGGCACGCCCAATACCGTTGCGACCCCGTGCTGGACTTCGGTGGGGTGCTGGGTGGAGGAATAGACCAGCATATCGTTGTCTTCCTGCGGCACCGCCAGGGCAATGTGGCCTTCGAGATAGAAATGATCCTGCCCGCCACAGGAAACCGAACCGGAAATGCGGTGTGTGGCGCCTTTTATGGCGCCCTGCGCGTCGCCCCGCTTCATAATTTGTTTTTCCGAAGTAAAGTACTGCCCCTTCAGGGCCTCTTCAATGCTGAGGATGGCCGCAAGGGGTTCATAATCCACCGCAACCTGTTCCGCCGCCTGGCGGGCTATGTCCATGGTCTCCGCCATGACCACCGCCACCGGATGGCCCACATACTGCACTTCGTCCACCGCCAGCACCGGCTCGTTTTCGAAGATCGGCGCCACATCGTTGGTTCCCGGGATGTCAGCGGCGGTGAGGACCGCATGGACACCCCCTAAACTAGTGGCACTCGTTGTATGGATGGATTTAATCATCGCATGGGCGTGTGGACTCTTGACCAGCACGGCATGCAGCGTCCCCGCCAGTTCCGGCATATCGTCGATAAAGACCGACCGGCCACTCACGTGGTTTCCGGCGCTATCATGGCGCACCGCCGTATGGACCGCGCCCTTTATCTGACTTGCTACCGTCATAGCGCCATGACGTCCGTAGCCTGACCGGAGGCCGTGGTCTCGGCATGCAGCCGCCGGAACAAAGACGCTGCAACCCGGCTGCGGTACGAATCGCTGGCCCGAAAATCGCTAATGGGCGAAAAATCAGTGTCGATCATCGCACCAGCGCCCATGGCCATTTCCGGAGTCCAGGGGGATCCCTCAAGCATATCCTCGCAACTCGGCGCCCGTGCCGGAGTCGCCGCCATGCCGCCATAGGCGATGCGGGCTTTTTCCACGGTACCGTTTCGTATGGTCAGGGCATAGGCGCCGATGACCGCCGAGATATCCTGATCGAAGCGCTTGGAAACCTTGTAGGCCCGGAAGACCTGATCGTCCAACGGCAACGGCAGGCGGATGGCTTCCAGAATTTCGTCGGCGGCCAGCGCCGTCTCGCGGTAGCCGACAAAAAATTCATCGGCGGGGATGTCCCGCGCGCCCTTGTTTGACCGCGCCACAAAAATCGCGTCGAGCGCCAGGAGACAGGGCGGTGTGTCGCCGATGGGCGAGGCGTTGCACACATTGCCGCCCAGCGTACCAAGATTACGGATCTGTCGCGAGCCGATGCGCCGGATCAGGGCCGCGAAGGACGGGTATAATGCGTCGATCAGCGGCAGAGCCTCGCTGTAGGTGACGGCGGCGCCGATGGTAACGGCGGTGTCGTCCCGGTCGATCCGTGTGAGCTCGGAGACGCCACCGGTCCAGACGATGTCCTTGAAATGGTGCCGCTCCTTGCTGGCCAATATACCAAGATCGGTACCCCCGCCAAGCAGCGGTGCGTCAGGATGATCGGCGCGAAGGGCCAGCAACCGGTCGAGAGATTTGGGCGCATGAAACCGTTCGCCGGCATATTCATAGGATTCCGACGTCTCGAGCCCCGGCGGTGCGGTGTTCAAATCCTTCGGCGCTGCCGTCAGGCTCAGCGCGGAATCGACAATGGGCCGGTAGCCTGTGCAACGGCACAGATTGCCGGCCAGCGCGTCATGGATGGTGTCCACCACCCTTGGCTCATCCGATTGGTGGAAGGCATAGAGCGCCATGACGAAACCGGGCGTGCAGAAACCGCACTGGGCGCCATGGGAATCGATTATGGCCTGCTGCACGGGATGCAGCCCGCCATCCTCGCCGGACACCCCTTCCACCGTCACCACCGATTCGCCATCCAGTTGAGGCACCAGCATCAGGCACCCGTTGGCCGCTTCGAAAATGGTTTCGCCGTCCTTCTCCGTCCCAATGGCGATGGTGCAGGCGCCGCAATCGCCCTCGGCGCAGCCCTCCTTGGTGCCCTTGAGACCGCGCACCTCGCGCAGGTAATCAAGCACTGTCATGGAAGGAGATACGGCATCCTCCTCGCACAGCTCGCCATTGAGAATAAAACGGACTGGCATAATCCCTACTGGCCGCCGGCGCGGTATTGCGCGAGGGCGGCATCCACCGCTTCGCCGGACGTCACGGCCACGCCATGCTGGCGCAGTACCGCCTCCAGCGCGTTGAGACAGGTGAGGATGTTGTGCTTCCGGCAATTATAGCCCATGGCCCCGATGCGCCAGATCTTGCCATGCAGCGGCCCGAAGGACGTCCCGATCTCAATGCCGAAATCGTTCAGCATGCTGGACCGGATCGATTCGCTCTCGACCCCGTCCGGAATATAGACGCCGGTAACGTTGGGCATCTTATGGTCCTGGTCGCCAAACACGGTCAGCCCCATGGCTTCGAGCCCGGCCACCATGGCGTCACTGGCAAGCTGGTGCCGCGCGAAGGTTGGTTGCAGCCCTTCCTGCAGCACGATGCGGGCGCATTCGCGGGCCGCATAGAGCATGGAGGTCGCCTCGGTATGGTGGTTGAGCCGGGTTTCCGACCAGTAATCCATCAGCATGGCGAGATCGAAATAATTGGACGCGATCATGCGCCCGCCCGCCGCCTTGAACCCGTCGGGCCTTATGCCTTTTTCGATATGCTTGCGGGCCGTGACCATATCGGCGATGCGCTCATTGAAGGTGATGGGCGCGATGCCCGGCGGCCCGGCGAGACATTTCTGCAGCCCGCAGGAGACCGCATCCAGCTTCCACGCATCCACCGGCAGATCCATGCCGACAAGACTGGCCGTGGCATCCACATAGGTTAGGGCGTCATAACGGGCACAGATCTCGCCAATTTCGGCCAGTGGCTGGGCCACGGTGGTGGAGGTGTCGCCCTGACACAGCGCCACAAGCTTGGGGCGGATTCGTTTGACGGCCTCTTCGATCTGGCCGGGGTCAAACACCGTGCCCCATTCGGTCTCGATCAGCTCGACCTCGGCCTGACAGCGCTCGGCGATCTCGGTCAGCAGATGACCGAACCGGCCGAACACCGGCACCAGCACCTTGTCGCCGGGCTCCAGTACCGAGACCATCAGGGTCTCAATGCCGGCCCGCGCGGTGCCGTCTATCATGAAGGTCTGGCGGTTGGTGGTCTGGAAGATCTGCCGGTAGAGCGCCATCACCTCGTTCATATAGTCGGTAAAGGCGGGATCGAACTGGCCTAGCAATGGCATGGACAGCGCGTTGAGCACCCGCGGGTGCACATTGACCGGTCCCGGCCCCATCATGAGGCGCGGCGGCGGATCCAGCTCGGTAAAAATATTGTTCTCGGTCATGCGCGGATTTCTCGGTGTCGTTTCGGTGAATCTAACCCGGCCTTCCACTCGCTGTCACGCCGGCTGCGTCGCTGCCCAATGCCGCGCGATGTCGGCGCGGCGGCACACCCACACCTTGTCGTGGCCGGCCACGTGATCGAGGAATTGCTGCAATGCCATGATCCGCCCCGGACGGCCCGCCAGCCGGCAGTGGAGCCCCACCGACATCATCTTGGGCGCCGTCTCCCCTTCCGCGTAGAGCGCATCGAAACTGTCGCGCAGATAGGCGAAGAACTGATCGCCCGAATTGAAGCCCTGAGCTGTCGCGAACCGCATATCGTTGGCGTCCAGCGTATAGGGCACCACCAGATGGGGCCTGCCATGATCATTGTCCCAATAGGGCAGATCATCGGCATAGGAATCCGCATCGTAGAGAAACCCGCCCTCCTCGACCACGAGCCGCCGGGTATTGGGGCTGGTGCGCCCGGTATACCAGCCCTCGGGCCGGCTGCCGGTGACCATTGTGTGAATTTGGATGGCGGTCTCGAGATGCTGGCGTTCGGTGTCCTCGTCCACATACTGATAATTGATCCAGCGCCAGCCATGGCTGGCGATCTCCCAATCCGCCTCCAGCATGGCGGCCACCGCGTCCGGGTTGCGTTCCAGGGCCATGGCGACGCCAAAGATGGTGACCGGAAGCCCGCGCGCCGCGAACAGACGGTGCAGCCGCCAGAACCCGGCGCGGCTGCCATATTCATAGAGGCTTTCCATGCTCATATGGCGCACGCCGTCCAGCGCCTCGGCGCCGACGATCTCGGACAGGAAGGCCTCCGACGCCCCGTCGCCATGCAGGATATTGTTCTCGGCGCCTTCTTCGTAATTGATCACGAACTGCACTGCGATCCGTGCGCCGCCGGGCCATTGGGGATCGGGCGGGTTCCGCCCATAGCCGATCATGTCCCGGGGATATTTGTCTTTGTTCGCCATTGTTTTTCCTAAGCCACCACCAAGCCGACCTAATCATACGCCACCCTGTTGCCGAGCACAGCGTTTCCGGTTAGGCAGAGGGCTAGAAACAACAACCCGTATCAGAATACAAGGCGGCGCAAATGACCGGACTGACCACCCATGTGCTCGATACCGCAAACGGCATCCCGGCAAAGGGAGTGAAAATCGAGCTGTACAGACATTCAGGCGGGGTTCGCTCGAAGATTCGCGAAGTCGTCACCAACGACGATGGCCGCACCGACGCACCCATGCTGTCACAGGATCAGTTCGTCCCCAACGAATACGAATTGCTGTTCCATATGGGCGATTATTTCCGCGAGACCGGCGCCAATATCTCGGACCCGCCCTTTCTCGACCTTGTCCCGGTGCGCTTCCGGGTCGCCGACCACACCAAACATTTTCACGTACCCCTGCTGGCCAGCCCGTGGGGCTATTCGACGTACCGGGGGAGTTGAACAGGACCGCCCGGCGAACGGGTGCACAGGACGGGCCTCTCTTATAGTCTGGTGCCATGGAAGGATCGCCACCCTCAGTACCGCCTGCCCATGGCGGGAACCTTACCCGCGCCACCGCCCTGTTCGGCGCGCCGGCTGACGGCTGGCTGGATCTGTCCACCGGGATCAACCCGGTTCCCTATGCCGACCTGACCCTGTCGCGGGACTCGCTGACCCGACTGCCGTCGGAAGAGGTCCTCGACGAATTGCTGGTGGCGGTGCGGCTGGCCTATGGGATCCCCGATGGGGCCGGCCTGTGCGCGGCGCCCGGCACACAGGCGCTGATCGAACTCCTGCCGGCCTTCCGGCAGGATGCGCGGGTTGGAATCATGAGCCCGACCTATGGCGAACATGGTCATGTCTGGCGCCGGGCCGGCCATGAGGTCAGCGAGATCGATCGTCTGGAAATGGCGGGCGATTACGAAATTGTTGTCGTCACCAACCCCAATAACCCGGACGGCAGGATCTGTGAACCGGCGCGGCTTGCCGGTCTGAGCGACGCCCTGGCGGAGTCCGGCGGCTGGCTGATCGTCGATGAGGCGTTCGCCGATGTGACGCCCGCCATCAGCCTCGCGCCTCTGGCCGGCCGGCCCGGGCTGATCCTTCTGCGATCGTTCGGCAAGTTTTTCGGTCTGGCGGGACTGCGGCTCGGTTTCGCGGCAGGCCCGACGGATCTTATCTCCGCCTTTGAGACGCGCTTGGGACCTTGGGCGGTCTCCGGCCCGGCGATGGAGATCGGTACCCGGGCGCTGCGTGATTCTATGTGGATCGAGACGACCCGCGCGGTGCTGGCCGCACGGCGTGCACGGCTGGATACGGCCCTGCAAGCCGCCGGGTTTTCCGTCATGGGTGGCACCGATCTGTTCCGGCTCACGGCCCATGACCATGCGCCGGCGTTCTACGCGCATCTCGGGCGCAGCGGTATTCTGGTTCGGAATTTCCCCGAGCACCCCAACTGGCTGCGCTTCGGGCTGCCCGGCAGTGAAGCGGATTTTCTCAGGCTTGAGAAAGCCCTGGGATAGAAAGAGTCAGCCCGCCCGGTCGATCAGGTGGCAATAGGCGCCCATCACGCTGCCTTGCCGGCAGCCCAGGGGGCTGAGCTCGGTGCCCATGGCGTCGGTGCCTTCGAACAACGGCACTTCGGCCCGGGAGCTGAGTTGTGCCGAATAGTGAAATTCGTGGCCGTTATAGGACGCGCCCTTTTTTCCGAGAAAGCTGTCCCCGCAAAGCGTCAGGCGGCGATAGCCGAGATGCAGCCTTGGCGCCGCGAAGCTGGTTTTAACCGGCAATAGCCCCGCCATCTCATGCTCCGCGCCGTCACGATCGGTGAGGGTGTCGCCCAGCACCATGAACCCGCCGCATTCGCCATAAAGTGTTGCCCCCTCGCCCGCCGCCCACCGCAGCCCCTGGAGAAAAGCCCCGTTGGCGGCCAATTGCGCCGCATGCAGTTCGGGATAGCCGCCGGGCAGATAGATCGCGTCGGTGGCAGGGTCGGGGGCTTCGTCGGCCAGCGGTGAAAAATAGGAAACGCTGGCTCCGGCGGTGCGCCACCCCTCGAGAATGTGCGGGTAGGCGAAAGAGAAAGCCGCGTCCCGTGCCACCGCTATGTGCTGACCGGGCGGCGGCACTGGCGGCGACGTGCCGGACAGGCCAGCAGGCACGGTCGCTTCGGCAAGCGCCGCGAGCGGCCCCACGGGAATTTCAGCCTCGACGAGGGAAGCGGCGGCCTCGATCTGTTCCTCCAGCAGCGGCTGTTCGCCCGCCTGCACCAGACCCAGATGCCGGTCGGGGAGTTGGAGCACGGCGTCGCGCGGCACCATGCCCAGTATGGGTATGGCTGTCGGAGCCAACGCGTTTCGCAGGATATGCCGGTGACGATCACTGCCGACCCGGTTCAGGATCACCCCGGCGATAGCCGTGTCATCGCGATGGTTCGCGAAACCCTCCACGAGGGCCGCGACCGACGCGCCCTGGCCCGTGACATCCACCACCAGGATCACTGGCCAGCCCAGCCGGGCAGCGGCATCGGCGGTGCTGCCGGTGCCGTCCGCCGCACCGTCGAACAGACCGGTAACGCCTTCGGCAACCATGATGTCCGAGTCCCGCGCCACATGGGCGACCTGATCGTCGAGGGTATGGGGGCGCATGGCCCAGACATCGTAATTCCGGCACACTCCGCCCGAGGCGGCGCGGTGAAATCCCGGATCGATATAGTCCGGTCCGATCTTGAGCGAGCCCGGCCTATGCCCGGCGCGGCGCAAGGCGCGCAGCAGGGCCAGGGTGATGATCGTCTTGCCGCAGCCCGACGCCGGCGCGGCGATGACGAACCCGCCGGTCATGGATCGGGCCGGCCAAAGGCCGTGTGATAGGGAACAACGGGCCCGACGACAATCAACAGGGGAGGTGTCAGACCGCTTTGTTCCAATTGGTCGGCGCATGCGCCGAGGGTGGTCGTGACCACTTTCTGGCGCGGGGTGGTGGCGCGGCTGATCAGGGCGACAGGTTCTTCCGCCGGACGGCCCGCTTTCATCAGCCGGTCGCTGATCCGCGCGATGTGACGGCTTCCCATATAAATCACCAGCACGGGCGAGCCCTTCGACAGGCAGTCCCAATCCACATCATGGGGAATGTCGCCGCCCGCCGTGTGACCGGTAACGAAAGTGACCGCGGCGTTGGTATCGCGGCTGGTCACCGGTATGCCGGCATAGGCGAGTCCGCCGATCCCGGCAGTGATGCCGGGCACAATGCGAAATTCGATGCCGGCCGCCAGCAGGGTCTCGCATTCCTGCGCCCCGCGTCCGAAAACAAAAGGGTCGCCCCCTTTCAGGCGCAGTACCCGCTTGCCGTCCCGCGCCAGGGCGACCAGACGCTGCGAAATATCCAGCTGATCCCGAGAGGGTTTACCGCCGCGCTTGCCGGCATATTCCAGAATAGCATCGGGGTGAACCAGTGACAGAACCCGGTCATCCACCAGCGCGTCGTAGACCACCACATCGGCCTGCTGCAGCCCGTGATGGGCAAGCAGGGTCAGCAGCGTCGGATCGCCCGGCCCGGCCCCGGCCAGCCAGACGGTACCCGGCGCAAAGTCGGGAAAGGATAGGGAAGGCTCATTCATGTCGTTGTCTGGCGGCAACCGTGCGATAGTCTGAACAATTGTCATTAGGTATTACAAATCGGCCGTGTCTGAAACGCCTGATATCGCGCCCGGAGAAGATCGCCGGCTCAAATATGGCTGGACCACGGGCGCCTGTGCGACCGCGGCGGCCCGCGCGGCTTATTGTGCCCTGGTGACCGGCTCGTTTCCGGACCCGGTTCAAATCACCCTGCCCAAGGGTCAGACACCCTCCTTTGCCCTGGCCGCCTCGTCTCTGGCAGACGGGATGGCGTGCGCCGCCATCGTCAAGGATGCGGGCGACGATCCCGATGTCACCCATGGCGCGCTGATCCAGGTTGCCCTGCGCGCCGCCGCGCCGGGAAGCGGGGTGATCTTCCGGGCAGGCGACGGCGTCGGCACGGTGACGCGGCCGGGCCTGCCGCTGGCGGTCGGCGAGCCGGCCATCAACCCCGCCCCGCGGCGCATGATCATCGAAAACCTCGCCCAGGCGCGCCAGACCCATGGCGGTGGCGAAGATTTGGAGATCACTATCTCGGTGGAGGACGGCGAGGCCCTGGCCAGGAAGACCTGGAATGCCCGGCTCGGCATCATGGGCGGGCTTTCCATATTGGGGACCACGGGCGTCGTCGTGCCCTATTCCTGTTCGGCCTGGATTCATTCCATCCATCGCGGCATCGATGTTGCCCGCGCCGCCGATCTCCTTCACATCGCCGCGTCGACCGGCTCCACCTCGGAAAAATCGGTAGCCGCGCTCTATCAGTTGCCGCTCATGGCGCTGATCGATATGGGCGATTTTGTCGGCGGCACGCTCAAATATCTGCGTCAGCACCCCGTCGAGCGCCTCACCATCGCCGGCGGTTTCGCCAAGCTCAGCAAGCTGGCCGCCGGACATATGGATTTGCATTCCAAGCGGTCGCAGGTGGATCCCGGCTTCCTGGCGCAACTCGCTGAACAGGCGGGCGCCCCACCGGACATCACATCGGCCATGGTTGCCTCGGGAAGTGCCGGCGCTGTCCTTCAGATTGCAGAAAAAGAAGGCATCGCCATCGGCGATTCTGTCGCGGCGGCGGCGCGGGCAGAGAGCCTGAAAATGGCAGAGGGCGCGTTCGACGTGGAAATCATCGCCTATGACCGGCGGGGCCAGATGGTGGGCCGGGCCGGATTCGCCTCCGCATGAACCGCATCCTACTCCTGGGGGGCACTACCGAAGCCGTCTCGCTGGCAACGGCGGCGGCGCGGGAGCCGGGCACGGAAGTGATCTATTCACTGGCCGGGCGGACACGGGCGCCGATTCTGCCGGATTGCACCATACGGAAGGGCGGCTTCGGAGGCATTGACGGGCTTGTCGCCTACCTCAGAGAAAACCGGATCGCCGCCCTCATCGACGCCACCCACCCCTATGCGGCCCAGATGGCGGCCCATGCACGTGCCGCAGCCGACGCGGTCAATATTCCCCTGTTCAAATTTCTCCGGCCGGCCTGGGACGAGCCCGCCCATACGCCCTGGCATCACGCGGCCACGCCAGCGCACGCGGCACGGATTATCGATGGCAATTTCAGCCGGGTGTTTCTTAGCAGCGGCCTCGGGGATATCAGCGCTTTCGCCCCTCTTTCGGAAATCTGGTTTCTGGTGCGCAGTATCGACACTCCGGACGCGCCCCTGCCATTGTCCCGCTATGAGCACATCGCCGCCCGCGGGCCGTTCGATCTGGAGAACGAGACGGAGTTGCTGCGCCACTGGCGAATCGAGGCTTTGGTCACCAGGAATAGCGGCGGCGCGGCAACCGCCGCCAAGATCGAGGCGGCCCGTACCCTCGCCATTCCAATCGTAATGATCGACCGGCCAAACCCGCCGCAGGGTGTTTTTTACACCGAAGCGGCCCAATTGATCGATGGAGTCCGGCAATGGCTGAAGTGACGATTTCCTCTACCGCTCCTATTGACAGGACCGGCAAGCTCCCTCATAAATTTGCCTCGGCGGTTTCCATCAGGAAGGAAACAGGGAACCCGGTGCGGCCATTATGGGGCCACGTGGCCGCCAAGCATACGGGAGGTATGTGCTGTTGCTTAGAGCCTTTGTAATCGTTTGTACGATGAGTTTCCTGCCCACCAACGTTGTTGCCGCGCAACAAAAGACCTTTCCTTCGATTTCCGGTTCCCTCCCCATGGAGATCGAAAACGACTGGGCCTACCGGTCGGATGACCGGGCAAACCAGAACAACGATCTCTATATAAAAACCGAGCCGGAGATAACGGTTCAGATTGCGCCGTCATGGTCGGTATTCGCCCATGGGGTGCTCGAACCCATCGGCTCACCGGATCAGTTCGAAAACCGCGTGTTCGAGGATCTCGGGCTGTATCTGGAAGATCTGTATTTGAGCTATGACGATGGCACGTTCGGTATACGCGCCGGCAAGCTGAATGTGGGGTTTGGAGTGGGTTGGGACCGGACGCCGGGTCTTTATGGCACCGATTTCGGCGAGGCGGGTTATGAGATTTCGGAGCGCATCGGGATCATCGGCAGCGCCACGTTAAACAGCGATTCGGGCGGCATGCACACGCTGTCCGCGGGATCCTTTTTTCAGGATACGACGCTCTTCAGCCAGTCGACCCTGCGCGGCAGGGGTGACACACGCAAAGAAGATGGCGGTGTCAGCAACACGGAAAGCTTCGAATCCTTCATCGTCGCGCTCGATGGCGGCAAGATCAAAGGGCTTGGCGCGCTTGGCTATCATGTGGCCTATATGCATCAGGCCCGGGGTATCGGCGATGCGGAAGACGAGAATGCCGTGGCCGTCGCGCTGTTCACCCAGTTCGACCTCGGCGGCGGGGTGACCTTCTCGCCCCTGGCCGAATTTGTCCATCAGGACAATGCCGGGGGCGTGCACGCGGATCGCGATTTCCTGACATTGGCCGGTCAGGCCCAGTGGAAGGGCTTCAATCTTGCCCTTGCATGGACCGGCCGCGACACCGAAGATGGGACAAGTGGCGATGACTTTCAGTTTCAAGTTTCGGCAGGCTATGCGTTCAAATCGGGAATTTCCATCGACATCGGGTGGAAGACTGCTCAAGAAGCAGGTATAGACACAGAGACGGTTGGAGCACTCGCCACCTACACCATAGAATTCTGACAGGGATTCGCGACAACAGGAGGATCCAAGATGGAACAGACCAATCAGACTATTGCCCAGGTCGCGGCGCCCGCCACCCTGATCCCGGCACTGGCCGCAATTTTGTTCGGCGTTTTCCTTGTGTTGGGGATCGGATTCGCCCATTCCAACACGATCCACAGCGCGGCCCATGACAGCCGCCATGCGCTGGCCTTTCCCTGCCACTGAGCGCCTCGCGCATCATGTTCCGGCGCATTTTCTTTACGGCGATCCTCGCGGGATTTCTGGGCGGGATGGGGATCTCCATTGTCCATCAATTCACCACCACGCCCATCATCCTCCATGCCGAGGAATTCGAATCCAAGGGCACGACCAGTGGCCATAAGCACAGCCATCTTCGGGGCACCGGAAGCCCGCTCCTGATTCTGGCCGATTCCAAGGACGCCGCCGCCACCGATGAAACCGGTTGGGCGCCATCCGCCGGTCTCGAAAGAACGCTCTATACCACCTTTGCCAATATCCTGAGCGGAATCGGTTTCGCGCTGATCCTCGTCGCCTGTATGGCGCTCGCAGGCCGTCCGATAAATGGCCGCACCGGAGTCCTCTGGGGCATCGCCGGATTTGCCGCCATCAATCTCGCCCCGGCGCTTGGCCTGCCACCCGAAGTACCCGGCGCGTTGACGGCGGAGCTGGGCGCCCGCCAGGGCTGGTGGTTCCTTTGCGTCGCCGCCACCGCAACCGGATTGTGGATGCTTGTTTTCCGGTCCGGGACGCTGTGGATCGTTGCCGGGATCGCCCTGATGGCTCTGCCGCACATTATCGGCGCGCCGCAGCCGGCCCGTATGGGTGGCGCGGTACCGCCGGAACTGGCCGGCCATTTTGCCGCCGCCTCGTTGGCCACGGCGGCAATCTTCTGGTGCATGCTGGGCTGGCTGTCCGGTACCTTCTGGCAACGCGCCGAAGCCAAATAAAGCGGAATACTTCTCTAGAGCATTTTCCACTTACGTGGAATCGCCCCGGCCCGCTCCCCCACCCGGCCACCCCCCCAGGCAATTCGGTGCGAGTATCCTGTGGATGGCCGGGTGGGGGAGCGGGCCGGTTCCGTCTAAATGGGAAATGCGCTAGCGCGGCCGCAGGATATGGCGGTGATCGGCGGCATAGAGCCGGCTGTCCTCGAAATCCTGTTCGGCGAAGACACGTCCCACCAGGACCAGCGCAGTGCGGGTGATCTTCGCCTCACGAACTTTCCGGCGGATATCCGCCAGCGTGCCGCGGATCACCACCTCATCGGGCCAGGTGGCGCGAAAGACCACAATCACCGGACAATCGGCGCCGTAATGGGGTATCAGCTCGCGCTCTATTTTGGCGAGATTACGCACCGACAGATGAATCGCCAGGGTGGCGCCGCTTTTGCCCAGTGTCGCGAGATCCTCACCATCGGGCATGGGGGATGCCTTGCCGTCGGTGCGGGTCACGATCACCGTCTGGGAAATCCCCGGCAGGGTCAGCTCATGCCCCAGCTGGGCCGCCGCGCCGGCAAAAGCCGGGACACCGGGCGTGATGTCATAATCGATGCCCAGCGCTTTTAGCCGCCGCATCTGTTCGGCAATGGCGCCATAAAGCGAAGGATCGCCGGAATGAACCCGGGCGACATCCTGGCCGTCGCCATGGGCTGTTTCCATTTCCGCGATAATTTCATCGAGATGCAGCGGCGCCGTATCGATCACCCGCGCCCCTTTCGGCGCGGCAGCGACAATCTCGGCCGGCACCAGCGAGCCGGCATAGAGACAGACCGGGCAGCTCTCGATCAGCCGCAAACCGCGCACGGTAATGAGATCGGCGGCTCCCGGGCCGGCACCAATAAAATGAACGATCATGGATCCATATCCTTACGGTCATAGCCGCGCGGGGTATAGACCCGAGCCTTTCCATCACCCTGCACGCGCCGGGTGGTGCGGCTGCCGATAATCACCGTGGTCAGCATGTCGATTCGGTCGGATTCTAGTTCCTGGAGCGAAATGACATCCACCGCTTCATCCTCCCGGCCGAGATTGCGGCCCAACAGGACGGGCGTGTCCGGCGCGCGCGCGGCAAGCAGAATATCCTTTGCCGCCATGAGCTGGGTGGTCCGGCGCCTGGAGACCGGATTATAGAGCGCAATAACAAAATCGCCGGCCGCGGCGGACTTCAAGCGGTTTTCGATCACCGGCCACGGTGTCAGGAGATCGGACAGGGAGATGGCACAGAAATCGTGGCCCAGCGGCGCCCCGCCGCGGGCGGCGAGGGCCTGCAGGGCGGAGATTCCCGGGATCACCTCAACGGCCAGCCGCCGCCATTCCGGCCGATCCTCCCGATCAATGAGTTCGAACACCAGGCTTGCCATGGCATAAATACCGGCATCGCCGCTGGAAACCAGCGCCACCTGATGCCCGGACGCGGCCAGTTCCAGCGCCTCCCGGCAACGATCCCGTTCCTCGCCCAGCTCATAACCATGTAACGCCTTGCCGCGCACCAGGTCACCCAGCAAATCGATATAGAGTTTGTAGGCCACCACATGGCTGGCCCGGGCCACCGCATCGCTGGCGTCCGGCGCACGCCAGCCGCTTTGCCCCGGACCAATACCGACGATGGAGAGCAGCCCGGGCGCCTGACCGGCGCTCTCGGGATCGACTACAGTGCGAGCGCGGGCGATGGCCATGGTGGCGCGGCGGGATTTCCGTTTGGTCACCGCGAGCTCGGATTCATCTCCGGCCATGGCCAGCGCCGCGGCTTCGGCCACCCCATGACAGCCGACGGCGGCAAAGACAATCTCAGATGGTGTGGCGAGACGCGGTGTTTCCTGTTCCAGCCGGGCAGCCGGAAACAGCCGGAGGGGAAGCCCCATTCGCTGGGCGAGCGCCCGGATGGCCGCCTCGTCTTCCTTGAGATCGATGGTGGCGATACAGGACAGGGATTCCCGCGCCCAACCGGATTCCGCCAGGACGGACTCCAGCAGATCCGAGAGTTCCCCCACCGGCACATCCCGTTCGCAACCGATCCCCAGCACCAGACTCCGCGGATGCAGACACAGCGGCGATGGATCGTCCGCCTGCGTGCGCTCGGTCAGATGAACGGTCAGGGCGGCCTCGCCCTCGCTGAACGCCGCGCCACTGTCGGTGAGCCAGGCACTGTCGATGGAAGGTGGCACATCGTTGACGAGGGCCACGGGGTCGCCAGCCAGCAGCCCCGCCATCACCTCTTTGGCGGCCTCCCGGTTTGACAGACCCCAGCCTGGGGGCGGGGAATCGAGGGCCACACCGAACCGGGTCTCCCCAGCAGTGGTCACGGCAGGGGCTACATGGAGCGCCTCGGCGAGACGCCGCGCCAGATCGTTCGCCCCATGATGGCCGCCCAGCAGCGGCACCACCGCGCTGCCATCCTCGGCAATACAGAGTACCGGCGGTCCTTCCGCCTTGTTCTGAAGGTCGCGGCTGAGGGCGCGGATCATGATGGCGGTGGAACACAGCCCGATGAGCGGTCTTCCTTCGCCATAGAGCTGACGGATATGGTCGAGCGTGCCGGTAAAATGCCGGTCAGCCTGCCCGACGCGGGCGTCCAGACCGTGGATCTGCGCGCCAGCCAACGTGGCACAAAGCCGCCGGGCCATCGCGGCGCCACGCTCGGTCAGGGCAATGAAAACCGGGTCTAGCATGAGAAATCTTCCCCGCACCGCACCAGCACCATGGAGAAATAGGGCGCTGTCTCTTCGTTCATATTGGCCAGCGGCATCAGGCGCTCCGTCGCCATGGTGGCGCGCTCGATATAATGAGCCCGGTCCAGCAGGCCGGCGCACTCGAGAACCGATCTTACCTTGGCGATATGCCGGCCAACCTTGATGAAGATTGCGGTATCGGCGTGGGCCAGACGGGTGGCGATTATCGCCTCTTCGAGGGTCGCGGGGATCACGCTGACCACGTCGTTGCGCTTCGCCAGGGGCATCCGCAAAGCGGCGGCGCTTGCCATCATGGAGCTGACACCGGGCACGATCTCCACCGCCCAGCGCCGGGAAAGCTGCTCGAACAAATACATGAACGAGCCAAAGAAGAACGGATCGCCCTCGCACAATATGACCACCGATTTACCGGCCTCCGCGCACGCACCGATATCGGCCGCTGCCCGGGCATAGACGTCGCGGGGCGGGAAGGCGCCGGGATCCATGGAAATCCGGATCGCGATCTCCTCTTGCCCGCCGGGCAGAAAACCGGCGACGATGGAGCGCGCCAGACTGTCACCCTCATTGGGAGCAGGATAGGCGATGACGTCGGCACGGGTAATAAGACGATGAGCCTTGAGGGTCAGCAAATCGGGATCGCCGGGCCCCACACCCACGCCGCTGATGACCCCGGTGCCGCTCATTTCTTGATCACCCGAAGCTGGGTGACGGGCATCAGGGGGCGCCATCCTTCGAAGTCCCCCACCGGGCCGGCACGGGAGACGGCGAGCCGGACCAGTTCACCACCGGCTTCCTTATGGATGGCAACAAGCTGCTGTTCGCCTTCGATTGTCACCGCATTGGCGACCAGCCGGCCGCCCGGTTTCAGCGCCGCCCAGCACATCTCCCAAACCCCGGAGGTCGAGAGCCCGCCTCCGATAAAGACCGCATGGGGCGCTGTGAGATCGGCCAAGGCTTCCGGCGCCGTTCCTTCGACGATGTTGAGATGGGGCACACCAAGGTCCAGGGCATTTTGGCGAATCAGTTCCACCCTGTCGGTATTGAATTCGATGGCAACCGCCTGCGCACCCTTTGCCGCCCGGCACCATTCGATGCCAATGGAGCCGCACCCGGCCCCCACGTCCCACAAAAATTGATCGCGCAAAGGCGCCAGCGCGGCCAGGGTGACCGCCCGTACTTCGCGCTTGGTGAGCTGTCCGTCATGCTGATAGGCCTCATCCGGCAGTCCCGGGCTTTGCGGGTAAATGCACGCATCCCCGGCGGCAACACACTCGATCGCCAATGTGGTCAGGTTTGGAACCGCCGCCGTCCCCCAGTCCCGGGCAGTATTCTGGCGATTCTGTTCTTCGCCGCCGCCAAGGTGGGAAAGCGCCGTCAGAAGGCTATCGCCGAATCCGCGCTCGCTCAGCATCCCGGAAATCTTTTGCGGCGTATGGCCGTCATGGCAATAGATCAGCAGCCTGGCCTCGGGAACAAGAAACGGCAGGATTGCTTCCAGGGGCCGGCCATGAACCGACAGGCACTCCACCTCATCCAGCGCCCAGCCAAGCCGGGCGGCGGCCAGCGAATAGGCCGAGGGCGCCGGGATGATGCGCATTTCCGAGGCCGGAATGGCGCGGACCAGGGTGGCCCCGGCGCCAAACCACATGGGATCTCCGGAGGCCAGTACCGCTACCGCGTGGCCGCGCAGCTCCGTCAGGGGGTCGATGGAATCGGCGAAGGGTACGGCCCATTCCATCCGGTCGCGCGGATCGTCCCCCAGCATGGCCAGGTGCCGCCTGCCGCCACAGATGATCTCGGCGGAATCCAGAACCGACCGCGCGACGGGGCTCAACCCGTCGAGGCCGTCATCGCCGATACCGATGATGCTGAGCCAGGGCGTCTGCGCCATTACCCCGCCCCCTGAAGGATGGCATTGACCGCGGCAGCGGCGAGCGCGCTGCCGCCTTCACGGCCGGTCAGGGTTACGTAGGGCACGCCCATATCCGCCGCGACCAGCGCGTCCTTGGATTCGGCGGCCCCGATAAAGCCCACCGGAAATCCCAATATGGCCGCCGGACGGGGCGTATCGGGCATTTGCAGCAGCTCGAGCAGGCGAAACAAGGCCGTCGGCGCATTTCCGATGGCGACGATGGCGCCGGCGAGAGACGGCAGCCAGAATTCGACGGCGGCAGCCGAGCGGGTGGTATTGTTCCGTTTGGCGGCTTCGTAAGCCCGGTCATCGGAAAGGGTGCAGACGACGTCATTCGCCGCCGGCAATTTGGCCCGCATGATCCCCGCCCCCACCATGGTCGCATCGACAAAAATGTGCGCGCCCTGCTTAAGGGCCGCCTGGGCGGCACCGACCGGATCACCGGACCATTTAAGGGCAGGGACGATTTCGGGCCGGCCGCAGGCATGGACCAGCCGGATCACCAGGGGCTGCAAATGTTCCGGCACAGGGCTCAGATCCACCGCCTCGCGGATGGCTGCGAAAGACGCGCGATAGATCGCCTCGGGATCGTTGAGATATTCCATTATCGGCAATACCGACACTCAGACTGTTTGCGGATCGCGCTTGCCCGGCCCGTGCGGATGGTCCGCATGGGGGTGCACCGGGTGCGTGTGGGGATGATCATGCTCATGGTCGCTCTTATGATCCGGCGGCGCATCGCCAGTGCCGATGCCCTCCACGTGATGGTGATGACTGTGCTGTGGCTGGCCGACCATGGCCTCGAACCCGACCACCTTCTCGCGATACATGCAGGTGAGGCAATTCATGGCATTGTCGCCGGTGGCGATGCCGTTGACCCGATCGACGAAGGTATCGACCACCAGCTCATGGGCGCCGAGATAGCCGGCTTTGACAAAATCGATGGCGGGGTTCGCGGCGGCGATCTGGTCGGTGATGGTATAGATCCGCTCCACCAGAATCCCCGTGAACAGGAAATACGGGAAGACGACGATCCGGCGGTAACCCAGCTTGAGCGCGTGTTCCAGCCCCGGCGCCACCAGCGGAAAGGTCACGCCCGAATAGCAGGTCTCGGTCCAGCCGAACCCCATCCCCTCGCCCAGCATGCGGGCGATCTTGGCAATGTTGCCATTGGCATCAGGGTCCGACGTACCACGGCCGACCACCATCAGCATGGTGTCTTCGCGGCTGATATCGCCGGAGGCATCCCGTTCCGCCTGTTCGATACGGACCCGGGCGGCGGCCAGCATCTTGGGATCGATGCCGAGATCGCGGGCGAATTCCACGGCCAGCGCGGTACCCTCGTCCCGGCGCGTGGCCGCATAAGCATTGAGGACCGAGGCTATGTCATTCTTGACGTGACCGGCGGCGAACAACATGCCCGGCACCGCGAATACCCGGGTGACGCCCTTTTCCACCAGCGCATCCAGCCCATCGCGGATAATCGGCCGGGCGAATTCGAGAAATCCGAATTCCACCGGATCATCGGGATAGCGGGCATCCATAGAAGCCGCGAGGCCGCGAAACTCGTCAACGGCGGCGCTGCTGCGGCTGCCATGTCCGCAGATCATGATGCCGGTTTTTTCCCCTGATATTCCCATGTCTTTTCCGTGTCTTCCGGCCCGTAATATTGTTCCAATCGAGCTTAGCATCTAACCTGCTTCGAATGATCCCCCCGCCGCCCCTTGCCGCCCTTGCCGTCGCCCAGATCTGCGATGCCATCACGGGCGACCCCGACTGGCTCTACCGCCGCCTGCCCCATCCGGTGGTTTTGATAGGACGGCTTATCGCCGCCCTGGACAAGGCGTGGAACCGGCCGGAATTCAGCGATAATGCGCGCCTCGTGCGAGGCGGGTTTTGCGTGACCGTATTGGTCTGCGTCTGCGGCGCCGTGGGCATGATCATTCAGGCCGTGACCCAGCTTTACACCTATGGCTGGGTCATCGATGGCGTGCTGATGTCGGTCCTGATCGCCCAGCGCAGCCTGTATACCCATGTGCGCAACGTTTTGACGGCACTCACAAATGACGGGCTGGAAGCCGGCCGCGTGGCGGTGGGCCGCATTGTCGGCCGCGACATTTCCACACTGGACGAAAGCGGTGTGTCGCGTGGCGCCATTGAATCGCTCGCCGAGAATTTCTCCGATGGGGTGGTGGCGCCGATCTTCTGGGGTGCCGTGTTCGGCCTGCCCGGTATGCTGGCCTATAAGGCGCTCAACACCGCCGACAGCATGATCGGCTATCGCACCGAAAAATATCTTCATTTCGGCCGCCTCGCCGCGCGTCTCGATGATGCAGCCAATTTCGTTCCAGCTCGTCTTGCCGGACCTTTGATCGCCCTGGCGGCGGGCAAGGGCTGGAAAACCATGATGGCGGACGCCAAACACCATCGCTCGGTCAATGCCGGGTATCCCGAAGCGGCCATGGCGGGCGCGCTGGGCATCCGCCTGTCAGGGCCACGGGCATATGACGGGGGAATTACGGAGGAGCCGTGGATCGGCGAGGGAAGCGACGCCGCACCGGCCGAAATTGCCACCGCGCTCGGCATATATACCTGTGCCTGCGGGCTTCTGTTTTTGCTGGTGATCGTCGGGGCGGTCATGATGGGGATTCCGCACTAGCCAGCAGGGCATCCACGTCAAGCGCTTCTTCCAGCGCCATGGCAATATCATCCAGCGCGCCCTCCACATGGTGCGAAAAATCGGCCAGCCCGACCGCGCGCGCCCGGATGCGATTGAGAAAACCATGACGGAATCCGTCCGACGCAAACAGCCCGTGGACATAGCAGCCGGCGGTTGCGCCGCCATCGGTCACCGCGCCATCGGGCCGGTCATCGATGGTGAGAAACGGATTGGCGGTGCCCGGCCCGTCGGTTCGGCCCATATGCATCTCATAGCCATGGATCACCCCCAGCCCGTCCGCCGCCTCGCCATGGATGCGCGACAGGGATTTTGGCGCCGCCAGGATTGTCTGGATATCCAGCAGACCCAACCCCTCCGTCTCCCCCGGCGGGCCTTCTATACCCTCCGGATCGGCGATGGCGCGGCCCAGCATCTGATACCCGCCGCACAGGCCGAGAATGTGCCCGCCGCGGCGGCGGTGGGCCGCAAGGTCGATGTCCCAGCCCTGCTCGCGGAAGTGATCCATGGCGGGAATGGTCGCCTTGGTGCCCGGCAGGATCACCAGATCGGCGTCACCGGGCAGCGCGTCGCCCGGCGGCACCAGGGTGACCGATACATCGGGCTCCGCCTTTAAAGGATCGAGATCGTCGAAATTAGAAATATGCAGGAGTTGCGGAACGGCGATGCGGATGTTCCGAGCGGTCGCCGCTTCCGGTGAATCGAGAGCGAGGCTGTCCTCCGCCGGCAGAGCCCGGGCCGCGTTCAGATAGGGCACGACACCGAAACATCTCAGCCCGGTTTTCTCCGTGATCATGCCCCGGGCATCGTCGAACAGGCTCACATCGCCGCGAAACTTGTTGATGATGTAGCCGGCCAGCAACGCCTTTTCGTCATCGGGCAGCAGGGCGTGGGTCCCAACCAGGCTGGCGATCACCCCGCCGCGGTCGATATCGCCGATCAGCACCACGGGCACACCGGCCGCCGTGGCAAAGCCCATATTGGCGATGTCACCGTCGCGCAGATTGATCTCCGAAGCGCTGCCGGCGCCTTCCACCAGCACAATTTCGGCCTCCGCGCACAGATGGTGGAATGAATCGAGCACCGGCGCCATCAGTTCCGGTTTTATGCCGTGATAGGCACGGGCGTCGAAATTGCCCCTTACCCTGCCCTGGACGATGAGCTGCGCGCCGACATCGGATTGCGGCTTGAGCAGCACCGGATTCATATGAATGGTCGGCGCCACACCGCAGGCCTGGGCCTGCAGCGCCTGGGCGCGGCCGATCTCGAAACCGTCGCTCCCGGCGCTATCGCCGGCCACCGCCGCATTATTGGACATATTCTGGGGCTTGAAAGGCCGCACGCGAAGCCCGCGCCGCACCAGCGCCCGGCAAAGCCCGGCCACCAGGAGCGATTTCCCCACATCGGATCCTGTGCCCTGAAACATCAGGGCGCGCGCTGTCATGATCAGAACTCGATGCCGGCTTGCGCCTTGAAATTGGCGCGGAAATGATGCTTGCGCTCGGTCATCTCGGTGACCAGATGGGCGGCTTCCATAAGTTCGTCCTTGGCGTTGCGCCCGGTGCAGGCCACATGGACATTTTCAGGCTTCTGGCTCAGCGTCTCGACCACCTCGGCAATATCCAGATAATCGTAGCGCAGCACGATATTGATCTCGTCCAGCAGCACGAAATCGTATTCGCCGGAGGCGATCATCTCCTTGCCGCGTTGCCAGGCCGCCTGTGCCGCCTCGATATCGCGCCGCCGATCCTGAGTTTCCCAGGTAAAGCCCTCGCCCATCACGGCGATATCGAGCTGATCGGCAAATTTTTCCAGCACCACCCGCTCGCCGGTCTCCCACTTGCCTTTGACGAACTGGACGATGCCGACCTTCATACCATGACCGATGCAGCGCATGATCATCCCCATGGCCGCGGTGGTCTTGCCCTTGCCCTTGCCCGTATGGACGATGAGCAGCCCGCCGGTGCGGACTTTTTTGGCCAGGATCTTATCCTTGGCCTCCTTATGCCGCCGCCTCTTCTCATTGGCGGCCTTGTCTTCCTCTATCGCGTCAGCCATGGCCTTCTCTCTCCTGCCAGTCGGTTCAACAGGTCTATCGCCGCGTTGGATCTGGGGTGCCACATATCCCGGTCGATGGCTTCCCGGAAACGCTCGGCGATTTCCCGCAGCGCGGGGGCGTTATTTTTTCGGATAAAATCACGCACGGTCTCGTCGCCGACATAGGCATCGAACACCAGATCGAAATGGTGGTTCTTTACCACCCGCGCGGTAGCGGCGAAGGCGAACAGATAATCCACCGTCGCCGCGATCTCAAAGGCGCCCTTATAGCCATGGCGCATGACCCCTTCGATCCATTTGGGATTGATGGCGCGGGCCCGGACGACACGGGCGATCTCGTCGTCGAGCGTGCGGATCTTGGGTGAGTCCGGTCGGCTGTGGTCGTTGTGATACAGCACCGGCTGACTACCGGACAGATGGCGGATGGTGGCCGCCAGCCCGCCTTCGAACTGGTAATAATCATCGCTGTCGAGCAAATCGTGCTCCCGATTGTCCTGGTTATGGACCACGATCTCGACGTCTTTCAAACGGGCCGCGAACAGATCCTGCGCCGGCTGGCCCTCGCTGCCATCGCCATAGGCGTAGCCGCCCCAGCTCAAATAGGCATCGGCCAGATGTTCGTCGGTCTCCCAGCCGCGTTCATCGATCAGCGCCTGCAGCCCGGCGCCATAGGCCCCCGGTTTGGAGCCAAACACGCGGTAACCGGCCCGCCGCACCGCCTCGCCCTCATCGCTGCCCGCCGCGCGCAGCGCCGCCGCGTCGCGCCTGACCTGCGCCGCCAGCGGATTGGTCGCCTCATCCTCGTCCAGCGCCGCGACGGCGCGGGCCGCCGAATCCACGAGATCGATCTGAAACGGAAAGGCATCGCGGAAGAAACCGGAAACCCGGAACACCACATCCACCCGCGGACGGCCGAGCACCGACGACGGCATGATCTCGAACCCGGTGACCCGGTTGGCCTGCTTGTCCCAGGTGGGCTGTACCCCCATCAGCGCCAGCGCCTGCGCGATGTCGTCGCCGCCGGTGCGCATGTTGGCGGTTCCCCAGGCGCTCAGCGCGATGCGTTTTGGCCACTCACCATGGTCCTGAAAATGCCGTTCGACCAGCAGCGCCGCCGATTTCCAGCCAAGCTGCCACGCCACCGGGCTGGGCACCGCGCGGCTGTCCACCGAGTAAAAATTGCGCCCCGTCGGCAGCACGTCGAGCCGCCCGCGTGTCGGCGCGCCGCTGGCGCCCGGCGCGACAAACCGTCCGTCCAGACCGGTCATCAACCCGTCCAGCTCACGCGCGCCGCAGCTTTGCACCATGGGACGCAGGGTTTCTTTTATGTAGGAAAGGACAGTGTGCGTCTGTGTCCATTGTGCGTCGGACTGCCGATTCCCCTCGACCAGGTCCGCCGCCAGAATTTCCAGCCGCTCCACCGTATCGCCGTTGGTTCGCCAGTCGCCATCGTCCACAGCGGCAGGCGCCTTGGGCTTTTCACCCGGCCACGGATCGCCAAGGACACAATCCAGAGGATCAAATCCGTCCAGCCCAAGGTCGGCGGCAAGCGCCCGTATGAGAGACGCATTTGCCCCCATACCGTCGTCGCGCGGCACACGGGTCAGCGCCACCAGAAGATCGGTCAGCTGCCGGCCCTCGGGCGCTTCGCCAAACACATGCAGCCCATCGCGGATCTGAAGCTCCTTCAGTTCGCACAGATAATTATCGATCTTGGCCAGCGCCGCCTCGTCATCCTCGCCCCGCGCGATACCCACGTCACTATCGAGCCCGATGGAGGCGCTCAGCGACAGGATCTCGCGTGCCAGCGGGGCCAGACGGCGCGGGTCCATGCCCGATGCCTGGTAATATTCATCGACCAGCTGTTCCAGATCCCGCAGCGGCCCGTAGCTTTCCGCCCTTGTCATCGGCGGCGTCAGATGATCGATGATCACTGCCTGGGCCCGGCGCTTGGCCTGGGTCCCCTCGCCCGGATCGTTGACGATGAAGGGATAGAGATGGGGGAGCGCCCCCAGCGCGATTTCCGGGAAGCACTCTCTCGACAGCGCCAGTGCCTTGCCGGGCAGCCATTCCAGATTGCCGTGCTTGCCGAAGTGAATGATGGCCTGGGCGCCGAATGCCTCGCGCAGCCAGGCGTAGAAGGCGAGATAGCCATGGGGCGGCACCAGAGCCGGATCGTGATAGCTGGTCACCGGATCCACATTGTATCCCCGCGCTGGCTGAACCCCGATGATCAGCCTGCCGAAGCGGTGCACCGGCAGGACGAAACATCCGTCCTGTACAAACGGGTCCCGGGCGGGGTCGCCCCAGCGTTCCGTAACCTGCTTCTGCACCGGCTCGGGCAGCGCGGCGAAATACGCCTCGTAATCCGAGACGCTGTAGCGCACACCACCGTCACGGCTTCCGGCGGCATTGGTAGGGCCGCCCAACAGTACTTTCATCAGAGAGTCGGTGGAGTTCGGTGCGTCCTGGGCCAGATCGTAGCCCTCGGCCGTCAGCCGGTTGAGGGCGGCCACCACACCGGCGGGGGTGTCGAGCCCGACACCATTGCCCAGCCGTCCGTCCTTGTTGGGATAGTTGGCGAGCACAAGGGCAATCTTTCTCTGGTTTGCCGGCGTCGCGCGCAGCCTGGCCCAGCCACGCGCCATGTCGGCGACGAAATCGATGCGGTCGGGCACCGGCCGATGCTTTACCAGGGCAACCTCGGTCTCCGCATCGATGCTGCTGCCGTCCTTGAATGAAACGGCCCGGCTGATCAGCCTGCCGTCCACTTCGGGGAGCGCCACGTTCATGGCGAGATCCCGTGGCGACAACCCGCGCTGGCTGCTGGACCAACCTTCCTCATCCCCGCCCGACAGCACCACCTGCAGCACCGGACAATCGGCGCCGGCAAAAGGCGTCGCCGCCTCCGGCCGGCCCGGTGTGGAAACCGCGAAACCGGTGCAGTTCAGGATGATTGCCGGGCTGGTTTCCGCCACATAATTCTCAACAATGCCGGCGGAAAAAGAATCCTTCAGACTGCTGACAAAAATCGGCAGGGCGTTCAGGCCACGATCCGACAGGGCGGCGATCAGCGCGTCGACGGGTTTCAGATCATCCGACTGCACCAGCGCGCGGTAGAACACAATGGGCGCCACGGATGCATTCGGCTGCCAGCGAGCGCGGATGTCCTCCAATGCCGGATGGGTATGCGATGGCCAGTACAGACCGGCCCGGACCAGTGGCGCCGGTTCGACCCAGCTATCCGCTTCACCCAGCAAGGCCGCCGCATAGCGCAGCAAATTCTCGGCGTTGGACGGCCCGCCGTGGACGAAATACTGCCACAGCCGGTGACAGGTCTGAACCGGCAGGGTCGAAGGTTCGGTGAGCGCCGGGTCGGGCTGATCGTCGCCCGGCAGGATGGCGAGTGCGATATCGTTCCGCCGGCAAAGCGCGTGCAGCTGCTCCACCCCATAGGGCCAGTAGCCCACCCCGCCCAATAGCCGGACGATGACCAGCCGGGCGTGAGCGATGGTCTTCTCCAGATAGAGATCCACCGACATGTTGTGGCCGAGCTGCATCAGATTGGCGAGCCGCAGCGACGGTGTGTCACGGGGGAGCCGTGCTTTCGCCGCGCTCAGGATCGCAAGATCGCTGGCCGCCGCCGACAGCACCACAATGTCACCCGGTGACTGGTCGAGATCGACCGCTTCGGATCCGTCCGAAACCTCGCCCGGCGTGGTGACAAGAAGATGCATCAGCCCTGTAGAATTTCAGCGGCAAGCGCCGTGTCGAAGCCATTGAGCCCGATCACCACCAGCCGTCCGGCGCGCTCTTCGTCCGGATTCCACGGCCGGTCGTAATAATGATCGAGCCGCGCGCCGACCCCCTGGACCACGAGCCGCGCGTTTTTGTTCGCGATCGCGGCGACGCCCTTGATCCGCAGGACTCCCTCGATAGCCAGCGTCCTCTGTGCCCGATCGGAAATCAGGGCCGGGTCGTCCGCCATCTGAATGTCTACGGTGATGCTTTCAAAATCATCATGCTCATGCTCGTCCAACCCGTCATGATAGGACCAGCGCCCATCGATCACGGCCTCGACCTCGGCATTCACCCCCAGCACCAGGGCGGGGTCCAGCGCTCCATGATCGGCGGCAATGACCTGAACACCGGCACCGGCATCGGCAAGGATGTCCGTTTTAGTCTGCTCCAGCGCCGCGCCATCCATCAGATCGATCTTGCTGAGCACCACGATATCGGCGCAGGCGAGCTGATCCTCATAGACCTCGGCCAGCGGGCTGTCGTGATCCAGCATCTCGTCGGCCTCGCGCTGCGCCTGAACGGCAACGGGATCATCGGCGAACAGGCCGGCCTGAACGGCGGGACCGTCGACCACGGCAATGACACTATCCACCGTGGTGCGCGACCGGACTTCCGGCCACTGGAACGCCTTGACCAGCGGTTTGGGCAGGGCCAGCCCGGAGGTTTCGATCAGGATGTGATCGGGCGGGTCCTCGCGATCGAGCAGGATGTTCAAGGTCGGCAGGAAATCGTCGGCCACGGTGCAGCAGATGCAGCCATTGGTGAGTTCGACAATATCGTCCTCACCGCAGGCCTCGTCACCGCAGGCTTTCAGGATCTCGCCATCGACCCCCATCTCGCCGAACTCGTTGATCAGCAGCGCCAGACGGCGGCCATCGGCATGGGTGATGAGATGGCGGATGAGGCTGGTCTTGCCGGCGCCGAGAAAGCCGGTGATGACCGTGACGGGAATTTTACGCGTGGCCAAAGGGTCGCTCCTACTTCAATTGGGCGGGGATTCCCGCGGTAACGAAAAAGACACGGTCGGCGAACGCCGCCATGGTCTGGTTGAGGGCCCCGGCTTGATCGCGAAATCGCCGCGCCAGCGCATTGGCCGGCACGATACCCTGGCCTACTTCGTTGGAGACCATGACCACCGGGCACGTCAAATAGGCGAGGCTCGATACCAGCCGGTCGGTTTCGCCGCCGATGTCCCGCCCGTCCTCCATCACGTTCGACAACCAGAGCGTTAGACAATCCAGCAGGACAGGTCTTCCCGATGTGTCGGCCTCACTCAGCGCCGCGGCCAGATCGAGCGGCGCTTCCAGGGTCTGCCAGGAAGACCCGCGCCGGTCCCGATGCGCCGCGATGCGGGATTTCATTTCGACATCCCGGGGCTCGGCCGTCGCGATATACGTCGCCGCGCCTGCCGCCGAGACAAGGGCTTCAGCGAATCGGCTTTTCCCCGACCGCGCCCCGCCCAGCACCAGAGTCACCGGTGGCAGTCCCGTCCCGTCTCGTCCGTCGTCTGAAATCGCTTCCTCCTCCGCCCGAGGTGATCCAGCGCAAAATTATGACGGCCGGCGGAGAGGTCTCCTGGCTAAGGTTTCGCGGCTGGCGCGCCTTCCCGGTTTCCCAGTGGCCGCCGGACATTTCATCCGGCACGCGTCAGCCAAACCTTTCACAGTTGCGGGGGCAGCATCGGAGTTACACCGAATTCCCTGTTCCGCCGGCTAAGAAATGCACCTAACAGTATCCGGGTGCCCGTGCCAAGGGCTCAACCGTGATCGCCGAAAATATTAACCCCGGAAACCCGCCACCAGATATCGCCGCCGCGGTGGATGGCGTCTATACGGGTCAGCGAGAGCGGCGCCAGTTGAAAAGACAGACCGGCCCCGACATGGCCGCCAAGCGCGTGGCTGATCGCCGCCCGGATGGAGCCTGCATGGGTCACGGCGACGATATCCGTTCCCCTATGGTCGCCGTTCAGCCGTTCGACGGTTTCGGTGACGCGGGCAACCACGTCAGAAAAGCTTTCGCCGTTTGGCATGCGGTTTTCCGCGGGGTTCTGCCAATAATCTTCGCTCAATGCTTGTGGTATGTCGTCCCACTTGAGTCCTTCCCAATCGCCGAAAGCCTGCTCGCGCAGATCGTCATATTCCGCGATGGTCCGTTCGGCGGGGATCAACGAAGAGAGCTGGCTGGCGGTTTCCCGGGCGCGTTGCAGGGTGGTGGTCACCCAAACCGCCCCCTGGGGCAACGCCTTGGCCAACGCGGCAAACCGTTCCTGATCGGATAGATCCACATCCAGATCAAGCTGGCCATAAATCTTGCCATCGGGATTGACCACCGGCGCGTGCCGGATCCACCACCAGCGCGTGGTCTCGATCACAGCCTGGTTCATGGCCCTACCGTGGCGAGGCAGAGCAGAACCAGCACTTCCGTCCCCTGCTGGCTGGCGCCCAGCACATCGCCGGTCTGGCCGCCGATGCGGCGAACAGCGAACGCACCCAGGGCAACGAAGACGGCAAGAGCGGCGATAATCGTCAACACCATGGCGGGCCAGTGGGACAGGAAGAAGAGACTGCCCAGTGCCAGGGCGCAAGCGAGACGGACTGCCGGCCCCGCCGGACTGCCGGCACCCACCGCCATGCCGTCCCTGCGGGCGGGCGACAAAACATTCATCAGCATGACAGGGACCAGACGCGAGACCGATGCAGCGACAATCAGCGCGGCCATTGCCGCACCGACACTATTGCCCATTAGCGCGACCAGCGCCGACCACCGGAGACCCACGGACAGAATCAGCGCAAGCACGCCATAGGTGCCGATGTGGCTGTCCCGCATGATGGCCAGCCGGGAGTCCCGGTCGTGGCCGCCGCCTAACCCGTCCGCCGTATCGGCGAGACCATCCTCATGGAGCGCGCCGGTCAACAGGATAGAGGCCCCCAGGGCAATCAGTGCCGCTGCCGAATTCGGCAGATCCAGTACCGCCCCTCCATAGAGAACCGCCGCCGACAGTCCGCCGACCAGCAGACCGACCAGCGGAAACCACCGGCTGGCCCGCGCCATGATCTCCGGAGACTCGATCCCGGTCAGCCCCGTAGGCAGACGGGTCAGCAGACCGAGGCAAAGCTTCAATTCCTGCCAGAGACCGGTTTTGTCTGTTTCCGTCATCGCATTCCGACCGGCATATGCCGTCACTGCTTTCGGGCCGGCATATGCCGCCCTTGTTTTGTGGCCGGGTTCATCATAGTGCTGCTGCAAACGCAACGCATTCCCTAGACGAGATCACCAGAGCCATGGAGTCCCTCGACCCTATCCGCACCCTCATACGCGACCTGCCCGGCCCCGACAACAGCGCCGCGGCGCTGGCGGCCGAGCGGGAGGCCAATTTGACCAAACCCGCCGGGTCGCTGGGCCGGCTCGAGACACTGGCCGCCTGGCTATGCGCCTGGCAGGGCCGGCACCCGCCGGCGGTGGAGCGCTGCCGCACCGCCATCTTCGCCGGCAACCACGGCATTACCGCCGAAGGTGTCTCGGCCTTTCCCGCCGAGGTCACCGGTCAGATGGTCGCCAATTTCGAGGGAGGCGGCGCCGCCATCAACCAGCTTTGCGCCCAGGGTCGCTGCGAGCTGAAAGTGTATCCCGTGGACATGGACCGCCCGACCGAAAGTTTCCTGCGGGCACCCGCCCTGACGGACAGGGATTGTGCCGACGCCATGGCGCTGGGCATGTCGGCCGCCGAGGACGGGCTTCATATGCTGTGTCTCGGCGAAATGGGGATCGGCAATACCTCGGCGGCGGCGGCTATCTGCCATGGACTGTTTGGCGGTAAGGCGGAAGACTGGGTGGGACCAGGCACCGGCGTCAGCGGCAGCGCGCTGGATACCAAGATCCGGGTGGTCCGCGACGCGGTGGCTCTTCACAAAGACAGTCTGCGCGACGGCCTCGAGGTCCTGCGCCATGTGGGCGGGCGCGAGATCGCCGCCATTGCCGGTGCCATCATTGCCGCGCGACAGCGCCGCATCCCGGTCATCCTGGACGGCTACGTGTGCTGCGCCGCCGCCGCCACCCTCCATGCCATGGACGAGACAGCGCTGGATCATTGCCTCGTCGGCCACGTCTCCGCCGAGCCGGGTCACCGCCGCCTGCTGGAGGCAATCAATCAGGCCCCGCTGCTCGATTTGAACATGCGGCTGGGGGAAGGGTCGGGTGCCGCGCTGGCGCTCCAGATCGTGCAAAGCGCCGCCGCCTGCCACAATGGCATGGCGACCTTCGGACAGGCCGGCGTGTCGGACAAAGGCGAGTCTTAAATCCAGCTACCGTTTTTGCCGGGGACAGATACCCTCGATCTCGCGGCGCTGGACCAGGAGCTGATACGACAAGCGTCCGGTGGGTTCATGGCGCCAGGAGACCTTGACCGGCTGACAGGCCGCGCAGCCGCTTTTGGGGGCGCGTGAGATCCTGGCCTGGGCGAAACGTTTTTCAAGCAGCACCAGGCCGGCGGCGTGAAAGACCAGCGTTTTCTTGCCGCAGGCGGCCGCCTTGCTGGTGACCCGGTGGCTTTGTTCGCCACGACCGCCCTTGCGGTCCTTGGACTGAAACGTAAAGCGCAACAGCCCGCTGGAAGGCGTGCCGCGCACGGCGCTTCTGGGCAGGCGTTTGGGACGCAGGACCGGCTTGATTTTGGCCCTCTGTGCGTTGGATTTTCCGGTTTTGGATTGCACGGTCAGGCGGACGTCGAGCTTTTTGCCAAGATCCGGCAGATGGGCAGCAATAGTCTTATCGCGCCATGATTTTGTCTTCAGCGCATAGAGAAATCCGCCATAATCGGCGATGACAGCGCATTTGCGACAGGGTTTGCCAAATCCCGAACCTCGAATATCGACCGTACCGTTCGCCTTGACCGTAATTCCACTGATCTTCGGCGCGGCAGACGCCGGCGCGGCAAATACCGCCAGCAGCGCCAAAAATGCCATGGACCGCAGACAAAACAGGAGCGTGCCGGGGAAGGCCCTGCGGCGGCGTGACGAAGTCATATGTTGTTTCTGCGTACTCATGATCCAACCATCTTATAGAGCCATATTGGCATGGGGGGCATCCGATTCCATACCCTGTTTAGGGGAGGCCATGGTCAGCCGGACCAGACAACCACCCAAATCGGGACAGGTACCGACCGAAAACCGGCCGCCGATTTCTTCGGCCCGGCGGCGCATATTACCAAGCCCCCTTCCCCAGGAAGACGGCGCGGTATCCGCCAGCCCCGCCCCGTCGTCGGAAATTTCAACGATCGCGTCGGGTGCTCCGGTGCCGGAATCCTCGATCCTGGTGGCGACCCGGATAACGGACCCGCCGGAATGTTTCACGGCATTGGTCACCGCTTCCTGGACCAGACGCAGGATGTTCAGCGTAGTCGACATATCGCTCTCGCCATCATCGACCCAGTCTCCCACCTGCCAGTCAAAGCGCATGGCGCGCGCCTTCAGGAGCGGTTCCATCTGGGCCCGCAGCAATCCCAGTGCGCCGGTCAGCTCGACCTCGGTGGGCGACAGGGATTCGATCACAAGACGCATATCCACAAGCGCGGTGCGCAACGCGGTCACGAGATCCTCCTTGCCCTCCTGCCCTTCCTGAGCCAGCGCCAGGGCCGACACAAGCTGGCCGCCGAGCCCGTCATGCATATCGCGCATCATGCGTTCGCGTTCTGTCGCGAGAATTCGTTCGCGCTCCATCACGGCCGCGCGGCGATAGCCCTGCTCCAGCTCCTCGGCTTTTTCATCGACCTTCTGTTGAAGACCCACATTGAGCTCCTCGAGATTATCCATGGTCACCGCGAACCGCTTGACCAGCCACCACGCCGCCAGGATCACCGCCACCAGACCGACCGGCGGTGTCACCGGCGCCAGTGTGGCGCCGATCCAGCCGCCCTGTACCGCCAGATCCCAGCCCGCCGTGGCGAAAAGACACAGCGCGAGGAAAGCCGCCAGCGCCGCGCTCGCGGCCCATCCGGCATCTCTGCGCGACAGCAGCGCGCCAATTGCTATGAGGGCAAGAAGACCGATGGCCGCAACGGCGACACCCAGCCCCCAGGACAGTTTTTCGAAATAGCCGCTGACAAGAAGACAAATTCCGGCGAGGCCCCCGATGGGCAACGCAAACCGCATCATGCCGCCATTTCGCTGACCTGCGAAGTACGACACCAATATTGCCAGGGCGACAGCCATGGCGAGGCGCGACAGCCCGACGATGACCTCCCACTGAAGGTCGGAGACGATCGGGCGAATGATGAAAAAATCCGTCATGGACACGGCGAACAGCGCACTGGCCAGGGCAAACAATCCATAAGCAATCTGTTTTCGGCGCCGCACCCAGATCGCCAGCGTCAGGGCCGCCACGGTAAAAAGGGCGGCGGCGGCAACGACGGGCAGGCTGTTCTTGGTCAGCATGGCGCGATCGTGCGGCGCCCGGAGCAGCTCATCCGGTCCGAGATAAGCGGTGCCGATCAGGCCGGGACGCACCGAGCCGGTCGTCACCAGAAGATCGACCGTGTTGGTTCCAACGCGGAACATGCCATTTGGCACGGTGACATAGACGCTGCGGTTCCAGCTGCGCGCCAGCGGCCGGAGCGACCCGCTGTCGCCCACCAGCCGGCCATTGAAATACACGGCTGCGTTCATATCGATTCGCGGAATATAGATGCTCCACAAACGGTTCGGCGGCACGTTGAGGTCTATGGAGGCCCGGAAAAGGTACGGATGATCACTGTGGGGCTGCCATCGATGAGGCGTGCGGACCGACATTTCCTTACCGGTTCGCACCGAAGCTGTACCCTCCGCCGCTTCCAGGAGGGACGCGGAAAATTGCGGCGGCGTATCGTCCTCGATGGTGCGCGCCTCAAGGATCCGAAAGCTGTCCATGACCAACGTATCATCGGGCGCCGGCAGGAGCGCCTCGTCGCATCCGGTGAGAGAGAGAGCAATCCAACCGCCAGGACGGCAAACCATTGCCATGGGCGCTTCCTGACCATTGGTCGTTTCCGATGCCCTACTTCAGCGAAATGAGACCCATCTGAACCGCCTCGAATACCGCTTCGGTGCGCGAATGCACGCTCAGCTTTCGATACAGGTTCTTCACATGGGTCGTGACGGTGTGGCGTGAAATGTCAAGAGAGCCCGCGATTTCGCCATAGTTGAACCCCTTGGCGACGAGCTCGAGAATTTCCAGCTCGCGGGTGGTGAGATCTTCGATCCCTTCGCTGGTGCGCGCCTCATCGTCGCCGGCGGGCCGGGACGGGGCGTCGCTGAAGCGGCGCAGGAGATAGCGCGCGATAGACGGCGATATGGGGGATCCCCCGTCGAGCAGTTCGAAGATGGTCGCCGTAATATCCTCCGGCGCGCTGTCCTTCAGCACATAGCCGGTGGCGCCGGCCTCGATGGCGTCGATCACATGGCGTTCGTCGTCGAACACGGTGATGACCAGGGCCTCTGACTTCGGATTCATTTCCTTGAGGGCGCGGATGATGTCGATGCCACTGCCGTCGGGCAGGCCGATATCGGTGACCAGCAAATCGGGATTGTGATCGCCAAGGGCGGCTATAGCCGCTTCCGCCGTGCCCACGTCGTCAACCAGATTAAGCCGGTCATCGCCGTTGATGATGCGGGCAAAATAGCGTCGGGCGACAGGATCGTCTTCCACCAGCAGGATCGAAACCGGCGGCGTCGGTGCATCGGACATGGAAGGCCCTTCCAAAGATAAAGCGTCTGAACCGGTACTCGCCCGATCATAGGCCAGCACGGGGAAGGCCGAACATACCCTATTTGCGCGATGGCGGAACGGCCTGTCCCTCCCGTCGAAAGGGGACCCGTCTCCCCCATGGGCGGGATAGTGGACCGGGTGCGGGAATGGTTAGCCTTGGGACGTTCACAGACACAGCGAAGAGCTGGTCGGCGAACGCTGAAGTAAACCACGAAACACTTATACCTGGAGGGGTAAAATGAAAAACTTAGTAGCAAGTTTCAACGGTCTCGCAATTGCGGCGGCCTTTGCCATGCTTACGGCGACTTTTGTAAGCGTTCCCGTGGATTCCGCCCAAGCCTGGTGGAAATGCAGTTCCGGATACAGTTTGCAAATGAAATCCAGCAATACCAAGGCGCGCTGCTATAAGGCCGCCGTCACTACCATTAAATCCACACTTGCGTGTCCCAAGGTCGTGGTACCGGGGACCAACGTCCAGGTCGGCACCACGAAGAAAAAGAACTACAGCGGCAATAAAGACAAATGCGTCGTGCTTCAAAGCGGCTTCAATATCCCCGTTGGCTGCAGGGTCGGTTACTCTCTGCGATATAAATCGGGATGGGACAAATGCCGGAAACATACCTCGGCAAAAGAAAAGAAGGTCACGGTGAACACCAACTAAGGGCACTATCCCCGGACGGCTTTCCAAGCCGTCATGACGAGAAAACGGCGGTCTGTTTTGACCGCCGTTTTTTATGCTCTGCCCCTGGCTGCCTCCCGCGAACGCGGTAGTCCCTGTTGCCCTGTGCCTACCGCGTTCGCGTGATGGTTCTGCCGGGTTAGCGGTATTCAAGCGCACGCGCTGACCTATTAGCCTTGGTGTTGTTACGACGATCCCGGCAACGGAAAAACCGACCGGATTAATGAAAACAGATCACGCCATAGAGGGGCTAGAACCATGAAATCCACCTTATTGACCACCACCGCACACACCATGGCCGGCGCGGCGCTCGCGCTCACCCTGGTGGCCATGAGCGCGTCCGCCGTTCAGGCGGCCAACGAATGCAAGGTGCAGTACAGCTACAAGACATCGGGCGGCAGCACCAAGACCAAGACCACCAATCTCAATGCCGGTCAGAGCAGGACCTATAACAAAAACCGCATGCGCTACATCAAGAACCGCAAGAGCGCGCCGGTGCGTATCAAGATCACCAGGGTCATCGGCGTCGCCGCCGTCGGCACCAAGAACATCACCCTGCCGGCCAACAACACCCGCGACCCGTTGTCCGGCACCTATGCCAGCAACCCCAAGACCAAGATGTACACCATCAAATGTCTGGCCAGTGCATCCAGCGCCTCATCAGGCGGCGGTTTCGGCTCACCGGCGGCGCTGATCAACGCGCTCAAGAACAGCACGCCGGTCAAGGAGATCATGAAGAAGCTGAGCACGATCTTCAACAAGTCGAAGCCGGACATCGCCCGGCTCATGCGCCAGGCCAATTTCAGCCGCAATGTCGTGGCCAAGGGGCTGAAGGATGCGTTCAACGCCTCCACCAACCAGATCGCCAATTGGATGAAGGCCGGCGGCTTTTCGGGCGCCGACATCGTCAAGGGGCTGAAGGGCGGGCTGAATGTCAGCCTGAACGTGGCCACCGCGGCCATGAAGCCGCTGAACTATACCGGCAAGACACTCTGGGGCTGGCTCAAGAACACCTATTCGGCCAGTGACAAGAACCTCGCCAAGGCCTTCAAGGCGGCCGGCTATAGCTGGAACCAGATCACCGGCATCCTCAAGGCGGTCGGTAAGAATGCAACGGCCGCAGCAACTGTTCTGAAACAGGCCATCACGAGCCTGACACGGTCTCAATGCGAACGGTTCCTCAAGGCGGCCAGCTACACCACATCGCAGATCACCGCCGCTCTTAACGCTGTCTTCGGTCAGGTGAGACGCACCGTCCGCAGAACCGTCCGATCCACCGGCCGGGCCGCCGCGGGCATGTCAGCCCATGCCCTCTATGACAGCTATTTCCGGCTGGTAAAAGCGGGCGCCGGTATGTCGCGCATCAACGGAAAACTAAAGGCCGCCCTGCTTGCCGCCGGCATCAACCGGGCCGACATCCTGCGGGTCAAGATCGGCTATTCCGCCTATCTCGCCAAATCCACCGGCGGCAAAGTCGCCATGACCGATTGCAACAACATATACTTCCCGAGGCGCGACGTGGTGAGAGCCATCGCTCAGGGAACCAATTTCCGCAATCATTGGTGGCTGCTCCACGAGATGGGTCACACCAAGCAATGCCGCCAAGGCGGACGGCAGGGTTTCGCCACCCGCTGGTTCAAGGAACTGAACGGCACCGTCAAAGGGCAGATCGCCGCGGGCAAGACGGTCAACGGTAAAACCATCCATGACGCCATGCCGCTGGAACGCCAGGCCGATGCCTACGCCAATAAGCACCGGCGGGCTTTCGAGGAGGCCTCGGCGAATTAGGCAACCTCCCCTGTCACGACCAGGACAAAGCGCCCCCACAGGTTCATCCAGCCTGTGGGGGCGTTTTTTGGTGACTGGATTGCTTTAGACTGGCGGCACCGGAAGAGCGACCCTGTCAGGCGGTTTGCCGTGACAATGCCCCACGGAACATCGAAGCGGCGAGTGGCACATCACCTGCTATTCGAAATTTGATATCCGAAAGGCAGAGATGCTTTACAAATCAAATCCCATAGTGAAGCGGCCCAGCTATAGGGAACAAACAGATCATAGCCCGGCATGTCGGCTCTATCTGCGGATCTGTTCAGCAACACAGGTATCGTGTTGATACCGGTCAGCGCGAAACACCCCGCTGGAAAATTATCTTCATGGAAGTCCAGCGGGACCAGGCGCGCCAACAGATCACGTGCCACCGGGCCCTCGATCCGGATCACCGTCCGGGCGTGCGACAGATCGAGAAGCGCCAGCGCCCCGGTATCGGCCAATTCGCTCGCCAGATTCCACGCCATGGGGATTTCGGAATGAATGAGGAGCCGTTCCGGTGCGATGCGGAAAAGGCGGTGTGCGCCAGCTTCCTGAACCAACCCGACGCGGCCGGAATCTGAAAAACCCAGCGCCGATAGCACCGGCGCGACTTTTGCGTCGAAGTCGTCCGGCCAGCCGGCAATCTGAAAAAAATGACCGAGCACCCGTTCTGAAAGGATAAGGGGTGCGTGGGTGGTTATGGCGCCAAAATTTCCTGGGTTCAGGCGGCTGGCGAGGGACGATCGGAATTCAGCCATTCTGCCGCTCCCCTTCGGGATCGAAGAAATGCGGCGAGGTCACCCGCGCCGGCACCGTGGTGTCACTCAGCAGATCCACACAACGAACGATGGCTCCGGTTCGCTCAATTCCCATCGCCAGCAACCCGAGCCCGATATATTTTTCAAGCGTCGGCGACCAGGTGACCGACGACACGTACCCCTCGCCATGACCCGAGATGTCGCCCTGTTCCGGAAACAGCAGCATGCCCGGTTTGAGCGGTGTGTCGGAACTCAGCACCTCAAGCCCAACAAGAGACGGGCGGGTGGCGTTCTGGAGCGCGTCGCGCTGACGCAGCACCGATCCAACAAAGGGTTTTCTTGCGCTGGCCATCCGGTTCAGGCCCAGATCGTCGAGGGTCGTCCGGCCATCCAGTTCCGGCGCCGACACATGGCCTTTCTCGATGCGTAGCGCACCCATTGCCTCGGTGCCATAAG
>JABJKO010000250.1 GCA_018660305.1 Rhodospirillaceae bacterium | reverse complement strand
GGAAAGGCCGGGCCCTTACCATCGCGACACCCGAAGACGCCAAATTTCTGGATGCCGTGGTCAGATTCATCGGCAATGACATCACTCCGATCACCGTAGATGGTGTCGATAGCGCGGACATGAGCGACGCCCCCCCTCCCCGCCGCGGGAGAGGTCGGAGCAAAGGCCCCGCGAAGAGGCCGGCAAAACGGCCGGCCAGAAAACGCACTTCGGACGGTCCCGCTAAAGTCTATGGCGCCGATAAACCGATCGAATCAAAACCGATCGAAGCAAAACCGATCGAAGCAAAACCGATTGAAGCAAAACCGATTGAAGCAAAACCGATCGAAGCAAAACCGGTGGACATAAAATCAACGGAACAGAAGCCTCAAAGGGCCCAACCCAGCGCGGAGCAAAAACCCAGAAGACCCCGGCAAAGCCGGAAGGAAAATTCCGACACGAAACCCGTTCTGGGGATGGGCTCTCATGTTCCCGCTTTCATGCTGAGATCCGCACGGACCTCAGAGGAATAGCCCCCGGCGCCGACCGGCTATTAGAGGGATTGTTCTGAAATCGATTTCAGAACCGGTTTGATCTCTGCCTCGATCCGATACGGATTATAAGCCAGCGAGAATCTCAGCTGATGAGCGGTATTTCTCAACCAGTTCAGGAACACAAGCGGTTTATGCATGTCAGGGCTGAAGCCCCAACGCTGGCAGGCATCGGTCAGGAACTTTGTTTCAGCCTCTTCCGGCCAGGAACCAGATGCGAGTAATTGGACGATCTGCTGAGCGCTATCTATACCACCGAAAGCAAGCTGGGCGCTGACCAGATAATTTATGCTGTCCAGGACAGGCAGCCCTTCAGTCGTTGAATTTTCCCAGTCAATCAGACCGGTGATATTCCCGCCGTCCGACAGGATATTGCGCATACCGAAATCGCCATGAAGCAATCCCAGGGATACGGGAAGCCCATGGAACTTACCCTGGAAATAATCCCCAACGGCACGCTGGCAGTCTTCATCTTCGATGAACTGACATAAGAGATCCAAGGGACCCTGCACCAGAGCCTCATAGGAGGCGTTTTCCAGCGGTATCGGCGCCGATGCCTTGTCGGACGTATTCAGGCTTTCCAGAACGCCAGATATCTTATCCAGCAAAGACGTACGGCCGTTACGCTTCAGTATGTCAAAAAGCGGCACGCCCGGGCGATACGTCTCGATGAAATAGGGTAACTTATTGTGCTCACCCGTTCCCAGCTGTCGAGGCACGAAACCTCTGACGGAATCATTGGCATTCAGAAACTGGAGCGTCCTGCAATTTTGCTCTTCGCTCTTTTGCGCCGCTTCATTAACCGGCAGCCGGACCATCACGTCCTGCGCTGCAAACGATCCTGAAATAAGCAGCTTCTCCTTCGCGCTGATACGGTAGCGGTCAACGGACAGGGCTCCCTCACCAAGCGTGTTCGACAATGTACTGTTCACGCCCTGGAGAATTCTGTCCTGCAGGGACGACCCCTGAGATGGGCTCGCCCCGGTAATGATTCCGTAGGCCGGAACAAACAGCTTATACCGCTTTATTTTTTCTTTCAGCGTTTCCGGCTCCGTACCCTTCCAGTGCGAACACTGAATTTCCACCGGCACTATTTCTTCGAGCTCGCTATACCCCTTGAACAAACCAAGAAATTCGGAGGACGGGAAACCCGCCTCAGCGAAAAGCTTTTTGTATCCCGGGATCGAGTAGGTATATGTGCGATACGCGTTATGAGATTTCACGATCGAGTACAAATTGGCCAGGAACCGAGGCAGCAGGGATCCAAACCTGAGACCGGAATGATGATCCGCCCGATCGAACAAATATTCGTAGTTCAGCCGGTTCTCGATTCCAACAAAGAGCCGGCCGTCCTTCTTCAGAATGCGCCGGATTTCCGACAGGAATTTCAACTGGATGTTCCGGGGACTATTGTCACCAAAGGGGCTGGTGAGCATTCGAAGCAATCGGCTGCCTTTGCTGCCTTCGCTATAGGGCGTCATGTCGCCCTCGCCGACCCACTCCAGCACACCGGACAAAACGACCAGATCGAGAGAATCATCGGGGAAAGGCAAAAAGCTGCTGTCGCCACCGGCGATGACGGTGACATCATCGTTCGCGTTGAAGAGTTCGAATCTTTTGGACGCAAATTGCAGCCGATCGACGGTCAGATCCATTGCATAGGCTTTGCCGACATGGGGCGCCAGATTATGAGTCAGGTTCCCAAGACCGCATCCTAAATCAAGGATTTGCGCATCCGGATTGAGGTCCAGAAACAGCTTCCAGGCGTAACGGCCATCTGTGACGAGGTTATCAATCCAACTATCGAAATTGTTGAATTTCAGCCCATCAAGAAATTTGTGAATCGTTTCATGGAACGGCCCTTTATCCATGTCGGCAATCAAATTAGCCATTTTGTCATGGGAAACAGGGTTGAAGCTGTAGTCGAACCGGCTGGTCCTCAGGTCAATAATCCCGTCATTGACGGGGAATTCGTTGTCGCATCCCTCGCATTTGAAGCCACTGCCCGATGCCATTAAACGTGATCCACAGCAATTGGGGCAGCATAGTTCTGTCAAAGCTGTCACCGGCGGCTGCCGCGGCTCTATTTCCGACGCTTGGGGCTCCACTGCGAGGTTTTTCATCGTACTGACCGATCCAACTAATTTATGTTTGGCTTCAAAATGGCTCTTTGGTGGGAAAATTTAGCCAGAAGTTCCTGATATTCCCCTAACCCGCCGGACCCAATTCAGGACCACTCACGTTAATTTTTCCCGAAATTCCGCCATTTGCGAACAAGCCGGTGAGATAATCTGCTAATTCACTGATTTTTCAGGCCCTAAGCCCATCCAGGCGTATGGCCGGAACCGGGCCCGACGACTCCACCGCATGGTCTCCCGAGACCGAAAAACGCACGGATATCCCGTCGATGATTTCAGGGGCGGAAACTTCGAGACCGGCCTTTTCCCAGGCCAGGTGTTTTCCACCGATCCAACGGAGTTCCGTGGGAATATTGTTCTGAGTACGTAGCCAAAGGCACTCCGCCTCAAAACTGATGCCGCAGGTGGAAGATAATGTTGCCCTCTCTCCCGCCTGCCATAGAAGGTAGTCAACGCCCTCACCCGTGCTAACGGCAAACCCAAATCCCCCGTTATCGAGAGACAGGGTCTTCAACGAAAGGGCGGCCCCGGCCCTTTGACCGGCTGAATAGACGATGGCAGCGGGGACCACCGAACGGTGGATGTCGAACCGCAAATAGGGGGCCGGGTCTACAACACCGTAACGGGGGGCTACCCAGCCTGACGTCGGATTGATACTGCCCTTTATCAACGCTCCCATTTCAAGACCCTCATTCCAGGCCAGATTCAGGATTTGTTCCTTGGTCGTCGCGACAGCCATACGATCATGGGCAATATCCACCTCGGTATCCGCGCTGAATTGAAGTCCCAGATTGACTTCCCTGCCCTCCAGACCCGGCGGTATGAAATCGTAAACAAGCCAATAGGCCCCCTGAACATGGAACCCACCGCGCCGATGACCGGCGTAGAGCGTGTCCCCGACATTCATACCCTCTGCCCAGGAGAGACTGCCCGACGAGTGGCAGCGGGTTTGTTTCACCCGGGTTGATGTCTTGCTGTCTCTGAAATCACCGAGCAGCTCAGACAGCGGATCTTCGTCGGAGATTACCAAACCACTATGGGCGCTCGGTCCCATGAAGTGATATCGCCATGCCGATGTATTCTCAGGCCATTTGCCGGGGTCACTCCGATAGCTGTATGTACCGGGATCGACGATGACCGGCGAACCGGACTGGCTGAAGCAGATACTCAGAATATCGGCATGCATATGTCCTGCCATTAGCTCGACATCGGCGGCAGGACCCGTCCGAAAAATCATCCTGCTGTCCCGCTTCGCGTCGGAGAAGACATAAAACCCACCCTGTTCGAACGCTTGAAAATTTTTGGCCGGCATACATTGGGATGGCGGATCTGCAAGGTCGCCCGCCAGCAGCCAGAAAGCCCGCTCTATGGCCGGATTGTCGGGGTGCGTGGGTTCCATAGCGGGCTCAAAGAGCGTTCGGTAGAGCTCTCGCAACGCACCTGTTCCCCAGCCATGCCCGGCATCGAGGGGAAATAGAGGGTCTTCGGTTGCGTCACCCACGGGAAGAGGCGTCCCTTCGACGCCTCCCATCGCCGCCTGAAAGCGAAGCATCTTGGCGAATCTTTCGGGGTTTCCATTTCCCGGTTCGATTCCATTACAGCGGCAAATCAGTATGTGGGCAGCTACCATCTCACAGCCCATTTCATGATAATGGACCGAATGCTCGAAACTCGTGCCGTCATCATAGGTCTGGCGGGCCAGTTCGGTCTCGATAACCGCGTTGCTGCGCTCAAGGAGCATGGACGACACCGAGAATTCGGGAAATGTCGTTGCAAGAAGCCAGCCTATAAAACCATCCGCCAGAAGATGATTGTTGGGATGAGAATCCCCCGTCCGGTTGGACAGATAGCGAACATCTTCCTGCAGTATTTTTAAAATCAGGAACTCGATCTCGCGCTTCTCGTCAGCGATGTCATCGGGCAAGCCCGCGATAAATAGCCAGGCCCAGCCCAGGGCTATGCCACGGTATTGAACGACCAAATTGCTGATATAGGGCCAGGCAGGCTCCGCGGCGGCATATGCCGACCACCCCTGGAGAACCCGTAACAGATACGGCAGAGTCTCCTCCCCGTAATGGGCCGCAAGCGCCAGCCGCGGAACAAACCCAAATCTATGCGGTCGCACGGGAAAAAGAACATCCCCGCCAACAATCGGAGACTCCGCCCGCCAATCAATATTGTCCTTGTCGGCGCTTGTGAATGCCTGCCCGTATATGGGCGGCCCCTCCGCCCGAATTTTGTGCCATTCGCCTATGGCATCGCTTTTCCATTGCGGATGGGCCTCCGCGACCAAAGCCGCCAGCGGCGCGACCCGATCGACCTCTATGAAAAAACGCGGTGTCTTCCGATTTCTATAATAATCAAGCAGCTGGTCCCGTGCCGACGCTCTGTTACCAGCGGCATGCTCATGGGCCGCGGAATTCAGCGTTCCAACGCTACCGCTAAACGACCCATAGAATGCCGCATCGGAAAAATCAGCCTTGTAGGGAGGATCGGGTTTAGCAATCCTTCGCCGCACAAACTGGGCGAGTTCGCGCCTGAGGTGCCCTAAATATGAGCTCATCTTTGAGTTAAACTCGATAATAAAAGGTGCGACTGTTAAACGTTAAAATATTCAGGAGTTATTAAATACTTATCAATGGACGGCACCGGCCGTCCGAACTGTCCCCGCGCCATCAGAAGACCAGAAAGCTAGTCTGGTTTGGTCGCAATAGGTTGCTGTCGCCCCAGCCGGCTCATCAGCAATTCAGCCGCAACTTTCTCCGGGCCAGCCGGGCGGCCAGCTATAAACCAAAGCATAAACAGCGATGACAGGTAGATTGTGCCACCCAGTATGACATCCGCCGCCAGGCTGACCACATGATTATCAGTCGGTGCGAGGTCCACACTCAGGAGGACAAATACCATTGCCCCGGCCGAGATAAGCGGCCGAAGTAAAGTGGCGGCAATTTGAGAGGGTGTCACCGCAATGACGCGCTGAAGGCTGAACGACAGAACGACCGCATAACACGCGGTCGTCACCAAAGCCGCCATGGCAATTAGCTCTGTATCTCCCCAGTACCACGCCGATAACACCACACCGGAACTAAAAAGCACCAAGCGTAGCGATGTGAGGAAAAACATTAGCTTTTCCCGACCCATGACAACGAATATATGTCCGCCAAGGATCTGACAAAGCCCGGCGATCGCGCAGAATATGGCCAGCCAGCGCATCAAGGGAACAGCCTCGCCCCATTGGTCGCCGAGCACAGTAAAGACGAAATCCTCCGCCACCAGCGCCAAACCAACGCCAAACGAGCAGCATATGATCGCGACAAATTTAAGCACGTTGAGATAGGCCTCCAGGAGTTCCCGGGGTTTTTCTTTGAGCTTGGCGTAGTTGGGGTAAAGGGCCCGATTTATAGGTTGAACAATTTCGCTGGTCGCCATGCTCGAGATTTCGGACGCGACATTATAGACGCCTAGCTGAGAGGCACTGCCGATATAACCGACAACGAGTGTGTCCAATTTCTGATTTAAGAAGTAGGCAATGTTCGTCGGCGTAATCCACATGGAAAATGATAAAAATTCGCGCCAGGCCACCAGCGACAGGCGTGGCCGGTATGGATGCATTACATAGCTCCATATCACCCCCATCAATTGGGTTCCGATACCGCCAAACACCAGTGCCCAATAGGATTTTAGGTAAAATGCAAGGGACAAGGTGATGAAGAAGCCGCTGAACTTTATCAGAAACTCGTATTTGAAATCCTTGCCAAACCAGAGGTCTTTTCGAAAATTAATGACGCCGACATTCTTGAAGCCAAGAATGACAGAACTCAAAGATAACCAGCGAATGACTTCGACAACCCGCGGATCCTCGAAATATAGCGCGGCATAGGGCGCTGCCGAATACAATATTAGCCCGAGGGCAAGAGACTGAATTAGCATGATCGTCCAGGCGGTGTCGTAGTGCTCCCGCTTCGGATCCTTCATACGGATCAGTAGTACCAACGTACCCAGTTCAGAAAATATTGCGAGCAGTCCAACGACCAGAGTACCCATGGCGACGAGACCGAAATCTTCCGGTGTCAGCAATCTGGCAAGGACAAATATGCTGATCAGGCCGACTCCCCGAATCGACCAGCGAAGCGCGATCATCCACATTGATCCGGTTAACATCTTGCTCATAAATTCGCCTTTTCCCCGATCCATCCGGATCGCAGCCAATCGCTAGCCTTCGCACCGTTGTTGGTAGGCGATAAAATTCTTACATAGAATGAAAATCAGGAAAGATTATTGGGCTGGGAAACGGCTAATGTGCTCTATTTCCGCGTTTTATACAGCGCCGGCACCCCATCGATCTTTATCCTGGCCTCACCCATATTATCCAGTTTCACCAGGGGCTCGACGCGCTGCATCGTCGCCTGGCAACGGCGAATGAGGCTTTGATAATCTTCGTCCCCGCCCCGTTTCCAGGTTATTTCTTCTTCTTTCAATTCCCGCAGAATTCTGGCCGGCACACCCACCGCAATGGATCTGGGTGGCACCGAGAAATTGGCCTTCACCATGGCAAGGGCGCCGACAAAGGAGAAATCGCCAATTTCGGCCCCGTCCATGATCACCGCGTTCATACCGATCAGCACGTATTTTCCCAGCAGACAGCCATGGAGAACCGCTCCATGGCCGACATTGGCGCCCTCCTCCAGGACCACCTCACCGCCGGCAAAAGTATGGGCAATGCAGCCATCCTGCATGTTGCTGCCCGGTTTCATGAAGATTCGCCCCATATCACCGCGCAGAGAGACGTTAGGGCCTACGTAACAACGCGGCCCGACGATCACATCGCCGATTAATGTTGCCGTTGGATGAACAAAGGCCGTCGGGTCGACGACCGGCACGATACCGTCGATTGAATAGATGTTTTCCATGCTCATCGTGATAACAGAAGAACCGGCCAAGGGCCATCCGGGGGCCAGATGACCTGCAAACAGCCCCCTTTTCTATGGTTGACCAAGGATTAACGTGTTGCGCCGAGGGGAACCTGCAAAGCCTAACCGAATAGGGGCGCTTTAATCCGCTGGTAAGCCCGAATTCGTAGATTACCAGGGCAAACGGTCATCGACCGACCCGGCTTCCTCAACAAAATTTCAGTGGCAAAGGCCTGACGCTCGTATGGAAACTAACGAAGCAGCGATTGCCCGGCCTGCCAAGCGCCTCATCGACCAGGCCCTCATTCCGCTTTTTGGGCTCACGTTGTTTACCAGCGCAGGGTTGCTGTTCTGGATTCAGCCTCTTTTTGCCAAGATGGCTCTACCCCTTCTTGGCGGCGCGCCGGCGGTTTGGAATACCGCCATGATGTTCTTCCAGGGCACGCTCCTGTTGGGATATGGCTACGTTCATTTTGTGAATCTGAAACTGCCGCCCAAGTGGCAGGTATTTCTGCATCTATTCATCGTTGCCATCGCCTTGTACAGCCTGCCTGTCGCTGTGCAGGAAGGCTACGATCCCGGTGATGCACCTGTCGCCGGTCTTGTCATTCTGTTCGCGATGTCAATCGGCTTACCGTTTTTCGCGGTTTCCGCCACCGCCCCTTTACTGCAGCGCTGGTTTGCCCGGTCCGGTCACCGGCATGCCGAAGACCCTTACTTTCTGTATGGGGCCAGTAATCTAGGCAGCATTTTGGCGCTGCTCGCGTTCCCCTTCTTTCTCGAACCCAACTTAGACCTGCGCGAACAAGCTATCGCCTGGAGCGCCGGCGTTATCGTCCTGTTGCTCTTGATTGCTCTTTGCACGCTGTTACCGGGCGGCAAATCGGCCTCGTATTGCCGGCCGCAGCCGAGGGCGGTAACGGCTCATCCAGGCGCAAGAAATATCTGGCGCGAAAGAGGGCTCTGGATCGCGTTCTCGTTCGCACCGTCCAGCCTCCTTCTCGGGGTCACTCAGCATATCAGCACCGATGTCGCGGCGGTCCCTTTGCTTTGGGTTATCCCCTTAACGCTCTATCTGCTTTCTTTTGTCGTCGTCTTTGCCCAGCGGCCGATCCTGCCCCATGAGTGGGTCATTCGTTTGCAGCCCTATTTTCTGGTCCTGGCCCTGGTCGGCGTCCTGTTTCAGGGAAACAGCATCTGGCTGTCGGCCAGCGTCCATCTGACCATCCTCTTCCTGCTGGCTCTGTCCTGCCACGGCGAACTGGTCAAACACCGTCCTGACGTAAACCGACTGACAGAATTTTATCTGTGCATGTCCGTGGGCGGCCTGCTGGGTGGCGCCTTCAACGTTCTCGCCGCCCCCCTGCTGTTCGACGGCATATACGAATACGGCCTCGCCGTGGTCGTTGCGGTCGCCCTGCGACCGGGGGTGTGGGGTGGATCCCTGCGAAAATATTCGCTCGATATGGGGCTGCCCCTGGCGATCCTCGTGCTCGCGCTGACAATACATAATTTGGACCTCCCGCCGGGTCTGGCGGAATTTAAAGGATACGCCCGCGTCGCGCTGTTTTGCGTAATCGGCATATTGGTCTTTGGCTTCAAAGAAAGACCGCTGCGTTTCGCGCTGGGTATCGGTGCCGCGTTGGCGTTTTTTGCCACCACCTCCACCAGCGGCGATTTTCTGTCCCAGTCACGAAGTTTTTTCGGCGTCTACCGCGTGAAAACATCGGACGACGGCCTTGCCCGCCAGCTCTATCACGGCACAACCATGCACGGCGCCCAATTACTGGCCAAGCCAATGGCATTGGAGCCGGTCAGCTACTACAGCCGTCAGGGTCCGCTAGGACAGGCATTTGAAACAATCCGCGGCAGACGCCCGGATCTACGGGTTGGTCTGGTCGGACTCGGCGTTGGTGCGAGCCTCTGCTATTCAAAACCCGCTGACCAATGGACTATTTTTGAGCTGGATCCGCTCATCGTCAAAATCGCACGCGATGATAACTACTTCACGTTTTTGCGCGATTGCGACAGAGGAAAAGCGACGAATTTTCTGGTTGGCGATGCCCGGCTGCAACTCAACAACGTGCCATCATCAAGCTTCGATCTCATGGTGCTTGATGCCTATAGCTCGGATGCCGTCCCTCTCCATCTCCTCACCAGGGAGGCCCTGACACTCTATCGAACGAAGTTGGCACCGGGCGGCATTCTGATGTTCCACGTCAGCAACCGCTATCTTCACCTCGATCGGGTCCTGAGCGCTCTTGTGGACGATGCCAGCATGTCGGCGCTGCTCCTGGAACACAAACCGGGTGCGGACGCCCCCAAGCACGCCACAGCGTCCCATTGGATCGCCGTCGCCGAACAGGAAAGCGATATATCGGCGCTAAAAAATCTGGGGAAATGGCGCTCGCTAGAACCGTCGAGCCTGCGCCCCTGGACAGACGGCTATTCCAACATCATCCGCGTGCTTCGGTAATAGATGACGCCGTTTGCGTCTTAGAGCCCTATAGAGCTATACGCTGAAGGATTCACCGCAACCGCAACGGCCGGATTCGTTGGGGTTCTTGAAGACAAACGTCGCGCCGAGTTTTTCTTGGACGAAATCCATCTGGGTCCCGATCAGATACATGATCGACATAGGGTCGATCAACAAACGAACACCATCGACATCCATCTCTTCATCGGCGGGGTCTTTTTCGGTCGCAAAATCCATCGAATAGGACATGCCATTGCAGCCGCCTTCACGGACACCGACGCGGATACCCAACGCATCGGGATTATGCTGCTCAAGCAACTTGCGAAGTTGAGCGGCCGCGCCGGGCGTCACCTGCAGCACCGGCGGCCTTTCGGTTCGATCGGTTGTTGTGGTCACCGCAAACCTCCTACATAAATCCAAGTTCGAGACGCGCCGCCTCGGTCATTCGTTCAGGCGTCCAGGGCGGGTCCCAGACCAGCTCCAACGCCACATCCTGCACACCATCGACTTCCCGTACCTTCTGCTCCACCTCGCCGGGGAGAGAACCCGCTACCGGGCAAGCCGGCGATGTCAGGGTCATCTCCACCCGAACCCGGTCGTCGGCCGTGATGCTGAGATCATAAATCAAACCCAGCTCGTAAATATTAACGGGAATTTCGGGGTCATAAATTGTCGAAATAGCCTCGATAATGCGGCCTTCGAGTTGGGCCGTCTCTATGCTGGGCGGCGCGCTAACGGCAACCGGCCGATCCTCTGGTTCTTTCAGGGGTTCGCGGACCATAGGGGCCGGGATGGATTCTTCCTCCGGCCTCGTCATAGCCGCTTCGGCTGTTGCGGCCTTCTCCGGCTCCGCTGGCTCGATTGTTACTGCCACAGGTTCTTGCATCTGGCTTTCCTTACGCTTTCTCCAAAACATGGCGCCCTGATTTCCTATTCCGTCTTTACGTCTTCATCGGCGCCGTCCAGCGCCGCCGTCATGGCGTGCCAGGCAAGCGTCGCGCACTTGATCCGCGTTGGAAAGGCACGCACGCCCGACAAAGATTCCAGTTCGGCCAGATCGTCATCCGCCGCGCCGTTTGCGTCGGAAGTGACCAATGTGTGGAATCGGTCGAATAACGATTTGGCTTCATCAACGCTTTTGCCCTTGATCATCTCCGTCATCATCGATGCCGAGGCGATGGATATGGCGCAGCCCCGCGCCTCGAACCTTGCGTCGGTGATATGATCGTCTTTCACCGCCAGGTAAACCGACACCCGGTCACCGCACAGCGGATTATTGCCCCGCGCCTGACGATTGGCCTCTTCCGCCGGGCCGAAATTCCTCGGATGGCGGCTGTGATCGAGGATGACCTCCTGATACAGATCCGTGAGACCGTCATTCATGGCCCAAAAATCTCCTGCACCCGGCCAAGAGCATTGACCAACGCATCGATTTCCTCCCGGGTGTTGTAGAGACCTATTGAGGCACGCACAGTCGCGGCGATATCGTAGCGGTCCATGATCGGCTGGGCGCAGTGATGCCCGGTACGGACAGCTACGCCTTCGCGATCGAGGATGGTTCCCACATCGTGGGGATGAACATCATCGAGAACGAAAGACAGGATCGCGGTCTTGTCTGCCGCCGTCCCCACCATTCTCAGGCTGTTGATGGCGCTGAGCTGTTGCGTGCCATAAACCAATAGATCGTCTTCATGGGCAGCGATTTTCTCCAACCCCAGACCGGTCACATAATCCACCGCGGCGCCCAACCCGATGGCGCCGGCAATATGAGGCGTTCCGGCTTCAAACTTGAACGGCAGATCGGCATAGGTGGTCTTCTCAAAGGTCACCAGATCGATCATTTCACCACCGCCCTGATAGGGCGGCATGGCCTCAAGCAGCGCTTCCTTGCAATACAGAATGCCAATGCCGCTGGGTCCGTAAAGCTTATGACCGGAGAAGACGTAGAAATCGGCATCAAGCGCCTGAACATCGATGGTGAGGTGCGGCACGGCCTGACAGCCATCCACCAGCACGGGAACATCGCGGTCATGGGCGAGGCGGATAATTTCGGCCATGGGGGTGATGCTGCCGAGTGCGTTGGATACATGGGTCAGGGCGACCATCGCCGTCCTGTCGCCCAGCAACGCCTCATAGGCATCCATCTCCAACTCACCGGCATCATTCACCGGCACTACCTTTATGACAGCGCCGGTGCGCTCGGCGATCAGTTGCCAGGGCACGATGTTGGAATGGTGTTCCATCTGCGACAGGATAATCTCGTCGCCGGCCTTCAGGTTTTGCCGCCCCCAGCAATCGGCAACCAGATTGATGCCTTCCGTCGCGCCGCGAACGAATATGATCTCGCGCTCTGACTTCGCGTTGATAAAGACGCGCACGGTCTCCCGTGCCGCTTCCATGGCATCGGTGGCCTTCTGGCTCATGTAATGCACACCGCGATGCACAT
>JABJKO010000160.1 GCA_018660305.1 Rhodospirillaceae bacterium | reverse complement strand
GCCGATATTGTCGATCGCAACAGCGTCCTGCTGGCAAGCAGTCTCAAGACGGCATCCCTGTTCGCCAATCCGCGGGATATCCTGGATGCCGACGAAGCGGCCGCCAAGCTGGTCAGTCAGCTGCCCGACCTCAATGAGGCCCGTGTTCGCACTAAACTAAAAAGCGGCCGCGGCTTTGTCTGGATAAAGCGTCATCTCACGCCGCAGCAACAATACAAGGTGAACCGTCTCGGCATACCGGGGCTGGATTTTCAGACCGAAGAGCGGCGGCTTTATCCCTCCGGCGCCCTGACGGCGCATCTGCTGGGACACACCGATATCGATTCCCGCGGCATCATGGGGATCGAGAACCAGTTTGATGCCGTACTGAGCGGCCGGCAGGCACCGCTGCGCCTGTCGCTTGACCTCCGGGTACAGCACGCCATGCGTCAGGAGCTGAGCCGGTCCATGAAGGAATTCCGCGCGGTGGGCGCCGCCGGTATCGTGATGGATGTCCGGAACGGTGAAGTCCTGTCCATGGTCTCCCTGCCAGATTTCGATCCCAATCAGCCGGACCAGATCAATGATGACGCCCGGTTCAACCGGGCCACGCTTGGCGTTTACGAAATGGGCTCCACCTTCAAGATATTCACCACCGCAATGGTGCTCGATTCCGGCAAGATCACCCTGCGCGGCGGCTATGACGCCACCAAACCCATTGAAGTCTCGCGCTTTACCATCCGCGACTTCCACGCAAAGAAACGCTGGTTGTCGGTGCCGGAAATTTTCATGTATTCGTCCAATATCGGCTCGGTCAAAATGGTGCTGGCCGTCGGATCTCAGGTACAGCGGCGTTTTCTCAGCCGTATCGGCATGCTGGCACCGTCCCCGGTCGAGATTCCCGAAGTGGGCGCGCCGCTGGTTCCGAGCCGTTGGCGTGAAATCAATGCAATGACCATCGCTTTCGGTCACGGCTTGGCGGTGAGCCCCATGCAGCTGGTCTCCGGCGTCTCCGCCATGATCAATGGCGGCGTCCTGTACCGTCCCACCCTGATCAAGCGGCCCGACGGCGAACCCATCATCGGCAAGCGCGTCATCTCCGAAAAAACCTCGGAGAAAGTCCGGCGGCTGTTGCGACTGGTCGTCGCGCACGGCACGGGTCGGAACGCCGCCGCGAAGGGTTTCCTCGTCGGCGGCAAGACCGGTACGGCCGAGAAAGTCGTGGGGCGCCGCTATAAGACAAAGGCGCTGATGTCCTCCTTCGTGGGCGTCTTTCCCATGAATGCGCCACGTTACGTGGTTTTCGCCATGTTGGACGAACCAACCGGCACCAAGAAAACTTTTGGATACGCCACCGGCGGATGGGTCGCAGCACCCGTCGTCGGCAGCGTGATCAAGCGCGTCGGGCCCATGCTCGGCGTGCGCCCGATGGATGAGGATGCGCCTGAAATCCGGCGCAAGATGGCGATTGATATCGTCACAAAAAAAACTGGGAAGCGTCGCCTTGCATCTTTCTGAACTCGCAGGAGACGACATGCTGGTCGAAACAAAATTACGCGATCCCGATATCGCCGGAATGACCGCCAATTCACGGTCGGTTGAACCGGGGTTTTTGTTCGCAGCCTTGCCCGGCACACGGTCCGATGGCCGTGATTTCATTGCCGATGCACTGGCCAAGGGCGCCGTTGCGGTGCTGGCGCCACCTGGCACAACCCTCCCTGAGGCCAGTCGGGACATACCGCTTTTGACGGCGGAGAATCCACGCCGCCGGCTGGCCTTGCTGGCGGCGCGTTTCTTTGGCGATCAGCCCAATGTCGCCGCTGCGGTCACCGGCACCAATGGCAAGACATCGGTCGCCTGGTTTACCCGCCGCATATGGGAAGCGCTGGGCCATCAGCCCGCGGCCATGGGCACTCTGGGCGTTTCCGCCGATCAAGTTCCCCATACGGAGGGGGCCGGCCTGACCACGGCGGACCCGGTCTCGCTGCATCGCGACCTGCGTCTACTGGCCGATAACGGCATCGATCACATTGTCATCGAGGCGTCGAGCCATGGGCTGGAACAATCACGGCTGGACGGGGTCCGCTTTGAGGCCGGCGCCTTTACCAATTTGTCGCGCGATCATCTCGATTATCACAAGACCATGGATTCATATCGCGCCGCGAAGCTCCGGCTGTTCGATTCGGTACTTCCGGCCGGCGCCACCGCCGTGCTCAACGCGGATTCCGAGGATTATCCGATTTTCTCATCGGTGGCGCGGGCACGGGGCTTACGGCTGATCGATTATGGCCGCGCGGCGCGCGAAATCCGTATCGACGGCATCGAGCCTTTCGCCGCCGGACAAAGACTGCGCCTGTCCCTGTTCGGCCAGCACCACGAGATTACCCTGCCGCTGCCGGGCGCCTTTCAGGCCCGCAACGCGCTTTGCGCGCTGGGTCTGGCGATTGCCTGCGGTGACGATCCGGAGGACGCTCTGGGTGTTCTGCCCACTTTGGACAGCCCTCCCGGCCGGCTGGAACTGGTGGCACGGCGGGCCAACGGAGCTGCTGTGTATGTGGATTATGCCCACACGCCGGACGCGCTGGCATCGGTCCTCGGCTCTATGCGCCCCCACACGGCGGGCCGGCTGGCGGTCGTGTTCGGCTGCGGCGGCGATCGCGATCGCGGCAAGCGGCCCCAGATGGGCGCCATCGCCCGCGACCTGTCGGATGCCGCCATCGTCACCGACGACAACCCAAGAAGCGAAGACGCGGCGGCGATCCGCCAGGAAATCCTGACCGCCTGTCCCGACGCCACGGAAATCGGAGATCGCGCCGAGGCCATTCACCATGCCATCGCCTCGCTCTACCCCGATGACATTCTGGTCATCGCGGGCAAGGGGCATGAAACCGGGCAGATTGTGGGCGATCACGTGTTTCCGTTCAGCGATGCGCAAGTCGCCCGCGCTTCCATCGATGCCCTGGACGGAAAGGCCACCTGATGACTGCCCCGCTCTGGTCCGAAACAAGCGCTGTCGAGGCAACCGGCGGCCATGCCGTCGGCACCTGGTCGGCCCAGGGCGTCTCCATCGACAGCCGCAGCATCGCGCCGGACGATCTGTTCGTGGCCATTGAAGGTCCCCGGCTCGACGGGCATGATTTTGTCGCCACCGCTATGAAATCCGGCGCCGCGGCCGCGCTGATCAGCCGCCGGCCGGACGATATTGACGCCGATACCCCATCGCTGGAAGTCCCCGATACGCTGGAAGCGTTGCGGGCCCTCGCCGTTGCGGCACGGGCGCGCACCGAGGCCCGGATCATTGCGGTCACCGGCAGTGTCGGCAAAACCAGCACCAAGGAAGCGCTGCGTCTCGCCCTTGAAAATCAGGGCAAAACCACCGCAAGCGCCAGCAGCTTCAACAATCACTGGGGTGTGCCCCTGTCGGTCGCCCGTATGCCCGGCGATACCGATTTTGGCGTGTTCGAGGTCGGCATGAATCATGCCGGCGAAATCGAACCCCTGTCGAAGATCATCCGCCCCCATGTCGCCGTCATCACGACCATCGAGCCGGCTCATATCGAGTTTTTCGATTCCATCGAAGGCATCGCCGACGCCAAAGCCGAGATCTTTACCGGCATGTCCGGCGGCACAGCAATTCTCAACCGGGACAATCCGTTATTCGAGCGTCTGGCAACGGCCGCCCGAGATTCCGGCATCGACACCATCCTGTCCTTTGGCCAGCATGCCGACGCGGATGCGCGTCTCGTCAGCCACGCCACCGACCGCAATGGCAGCAACGTGGAAGCCGATATCGCCGGGCGGCGGATCGGCTACCGGCTGAGCATGCCGGGCAAGCATTTTGTCATGAACAGTCTCGCGGTCTTGGCGGCGATCAGTGCCGTCGGCGGCAAGGTCGCCACAGCCGCCCGGACCCTTGAGGCTCTCGTGCCGCTCGATGGGCGCGGGCGGCGTCATGAAATCGCGTTCAAGGACGATAGTTTTACGCTGATCGACGAAAGCTATAACGCCAATCCGGCTTCCATGCGGGCGGCCTTCGAAGCGCTGGCTATGACCCGACCCGGGCCCAACGGCCGGCGCATCGTCGCGCTGGGCGAAATGCGCGAACTCGGCGGACGATCGGCAACTTTCCATCGCGAGCTGGCCGACGAGATCCAGGCCAGGGGCATCGACATGGTTTTTGCCTGCGGCCCACGAATGGCCGACATGTACGGCGATCTGCCCAGAGCCTTGCAGGGCGGTTTCGCCGAGGATTCAACGGGTCTCGCCGGCAAGGTTTGCTCGACCGTCCGGGGCGGTGATGTGGTGGTGGTCAAAGGATCGCTGGCCAGCGGTATGAAGAAGGTTGTCGATGCGTTGATGGCTCTGCGTAGTGCGGCGGCGAACGCGGTTAACGGGTAAGGGTACGCGTCGATGTTGTATCACCTTCTGTTTCCACTGGCTGATGATTTCACCGCCTTCAACCTCTTTCGGTATCTGACCTTTCGAACCGGCGGCGCCGTTTTGACCGCTCTCATTATCAGTTTCATGCTCGGCGCGCCGATGATCCGGCTGCTCAAGAGCCAGCAGAACGAAGGCCAGCCGATCCGGGCAGATGGACCGGAAGGTCATCCGCTCACCAAAAAGGGAACCCCCACCATGGGCGGGTTCCTGATCCTGATCGCGTTATCCGTCGCGACCCTGCTGTGGGCCGATCTGTCCAACCGCTATGTCTGGGCAGTTATGCTGGTGACGCTGGGATTCGGGGGCATCGGGTTTGTCGACGATTACCTCAAGCTGTCGCGGCGCTCCTCCGATGGGCTGCCCGGCAGGATCAAGTTTGCCGCCGAGATTGTGATCGCCTGCGCGGTTGCCTATTGGGTGGTGGAAATTTCGCGGGCGCCGCTCGGGACCAGCCTGGCGATACCGTTCTTCAAGAACCTGCTGGTCGATCTGGGCTGGTTCTTTATTCCGTTCGCCGCCCTGGTGATGGTCGGTTCGTCCAATGCGGTCAATCTGACCGATGGCCTCGATGGGCTGGCCATTGTCCCGTCCATGATCGTCGCCGCCTGTCTCGCGCTGATCGCCTATCTGGTGGGCAATTCCGTCTTTGCCGGTTATTTGCAGATCCACGGCGTTCCGGGCGCCGGGGAGCTGACCGTATTCTGCGGCGCCCTGGTCGGCGCGAGCCTCGGATTTCTATGGTTCAACGCGCCCCCGGCCATGGTCTTTATGGGTGACACCGGTTCGCTGTCAGTGGGCGGTGCGCTTGGGGCGGTCAGCGTCATCACAAAGCATGAGCTGGTGCTGGCCATTATCGGCGGGCTGTTCGTTCTGGAGACCGTGTCGGTCATCGTTCAGGTGGCGTCGTTCAAGATGACCGGGAAGCGCGTCTTCCGCATGGCGCCCCTGCATCACCATTTTGAGAAAAAGGGCTGGAAGGAACCGACCATCGTCATCCGTTTCTGGATCATCGCCATGATCCTGGCTCTCGTGGGTCTTTCGACCCTGAAACTGCGGTGAGGTGAGGTGATCCAGATCCAGACCCGCAGAAACCAGCATCTTGCCGTCTTCGGGCTCGGCGCGTCGGGCACCGCGTCCGCGCGCGCGCTGGCGGCCAGCGGCGCTGTGATCGAGGCCTGGGATGACAATGCCGATCAGCGGCGCCGGGCGGCGGATCAGGGCGTCTCCCTGGGCAATCTGTATGAAACCGATCTGGCGGCGATGGATGCGCTGGTGCTGGCGCCGGGTATTCCGCTCACCCATGATCCGCATCCCCTTGTGGACCGGGCACGCGCCTGCGGACGGCCGATTATTGGCGATATAGAATTGCTGGTCGAGGCCTGCCCCGATGCCCATTTCATCGGCATTACCGGCACCAATGGCAAATCGACCACCACAGCGCTGATCGGTCACATTCTCCAGGAAACCGGCCATCCGGCCCAGATCGGCGGCAATCTGGGACCGCCCGCCCTCGCCTTCGACATGCCCGCGTCCGACGGCCTGTTCGTGCTGGAGCTGTCCTCGTATCAGCTGGACCTGACCAGTGCCGCGACCTTCGACGTGGCGGTGCTGCTCAACATTTCGCCGGACCATCTCGATCGCCATGGCGGGATGAGCGGTTACATCGCCGCCAAGCGCCGCATCTTCCGCGACCGGACACAAGGCGGCCGGCAGCAGATTGCAATCATCGGTATCGACGACGACCAGGGGCGCGCAGTCCGTGACGAGATCGCCGGCCGTGAGACGTGGCGCGTTATATCCGTATCCGCGACCGGCCAGCCCGGCGCCGACGTGTATGTCCGGGACGGTGCATTATATGACGCCACCGGCGAGGCGCCGAAGCTTGTCTGCGATCTATCGGGCATCACGACGCTGACCGGCGCCCATAACTGGCAGAACGCGGCAGCCGCCTATGCGGCCGTCGAGGCTCTCAGCGTTGCCCCGGATCCCGTCGCCGTCGCGGTTGCGCTGTCCAGCTATCCCGGTCTGCCCCATCGCATGGAGCAGGTCGCGACCATCGGGCGGGTGCGCTACATCAATGACAGCAAGGCCACCAATATCGACGCCGCCGCCCGGGCTCTCGCGTCCTACGACACCATCTACTGGATCGCCGGCGGTCTGGCGAAGGAAAAGGGGCTGGACGGCTTAAAGCCCTGGATGCCGCATATTCGCCACGCCTTCCTGATCGGCGAGGCACAGGATGACTTCGCCAGCGCGCTGGACGGCGCGGTCCCCGCCACGAAATCCGGCGATCTGGCCAGTGCCCTTCGGGATGCCCACGCCATGGCGCAGAGGGAGGCGGCGGACAATGCCGTGGTGCTTCTGTCGCCCGCCTGCGCCTCGTTCGACCAGTGGGTCAATTTCGAGGCAAGGGGCGATGCGTTCCGAACCCTCGCCCGGAAACTGCCAAAGGAGATGATTTCATGATCTCCTTTTCCCGCACCGACAATTCGGTCATGGCGCGCTGGTGGTGGACCATCGACCGCTGGACGGTGGCCGCCATCGGCCTTCTGATCGTCTTTGGCGTGATGCTGACCATGGCCGCCAGCCCGCCGGTCGCCGATCGTCTCGGATACGATTCCTTTCATTTCGTCCGGCGCCAGCTCATCTATCTGCCGCTGGCCATCACCATGTTGATCGCGGTGTCCCTTCTGTCGCCGCTCGGGGTGCGCCGGCTCGCGCTCAGCGCCTTCGTGATCGCCCTGGCCCTGGTCGCCGTGACGCTCCTTTTTGGCGATGAGATCAAGGGCGCGCGCCGCTGGATCAGCATTGCCGGTCTGACCGTGCAGCCGTCGGAATTCGTCAAACCGTGTTTCGCCGTTCTTGCCGCCTGGCTGTTCGCATTGCGCGGCGACGACGGCCGCCACATCGGGCGCAGCGCCTCCATCCTGCTTTATGGTCTGGTGGTCGGGCTGCTGCTGATGCAGCCGGATGTGGGCATGGCCGTTGTCATATCCGCGGTCTGGTTCAGTCAGTTTTTCCTCGCCGGTCTGCCTCTCCTTGGCGTCGCCCTGTTTGTCGTCACCGGCCTGGCCGGCGCCGTCGCGGCTTATTTCCTCCTTCCCCATGTGGCGAGCCGCGTCGACCGCTTCATCGACCCGGCCTCGGGCGACAGCTATCAGGTCATGCGGTCCATGGAGGCCTTCACGAAAGGTGGCGCCTTCGGCCGCGGTCCCGGCGAAGGGTCGGTTAAGTCAGTCCTGCCCGATGCCCATACGGATTTCGTCTTCGCCGTCGCCGGCGAGGAATTCGGCCTGTTTGCCTGCCTTATTCTCGTCGGTTTGTTCGCCTTTATCGTGCTCCGTGGTTTCACGCAGGTGATCAAGGAGACCAATCTTTTCGTGATGCTGGCGGCGACCGGTCTGCTGGTTCAGTTCGGCCTGCAGTCGCTGGTGAATATGGGATCGACGCTGAGGCTCATGCCCACCAAGGGCATGACATTGCCGTTTATCAGCTATGGCGGGTCCTCTCTGATGGCCATTGCGCTTTGTATGGGGATGGTGCTGGCGCTGACAAGGCGGCGGGTTGGCCAGGAGATCGCGACATGATCGGCCGCGGCCCCATTGTCCTCGCAGCCGGCGGCACCGGCGGGCATGTATTTCCCGCCCAGGCGCTCGCCGAAATATTGACCGCCCGGGGTTGGCGGATCGCGCTGGTGACCGATTCCCGAGGCACTGCCTTCGGGGAGTCGGTTGCCGGCGTTGAAACACACCGCATTCGCGCGGCAAGCTTCAGTGGCGGCATCCTGACCAAGCTCAAAGGTCTGATTCAGCTCGGTCTCGGGTTGATACAGGCGCGCAATCTTTTGCGCCGCCTGTCGCCATCCGCCGCGGTGGGATTTGGCGGTTATCCTTCCGTGCCGACCATGTGGGCGGCCACCGGCATCCGCCTGCCCACCCTCATCCACGAGCAGAACGCGGTGCTTGGCCGGGCCAACCGGCTGCTGGCGCCGCGGGTCGATCGCATCGCGACCTCCTTTGAAGAAATTCAGGGCATCCAACCCAAGGACCGGCAAAAAGTCGTGCTGACCGGCAACCCCGTTCGCGCCGCCATCACGGCCATTGCCTCCCAGCCCTACCCGCAACGGCAGAATGCGGACGATCCGCTCAATTTGCTGATCTTCGGCGGCAGCCAGGGGGCAACCATTCTCAGCGACGTGGTGCCCGCGGCAATCGCCGCCCTGACCGACAAGGCGCGCCAACAACTGCGGGTCGTCCAGCAATGCCGCGCCGAGGATCTCGACCGGGTCCGGAAGGTATATAGCGACGCCGGCATACAGGCCGAACTGGCGCCGTTCTTTGACGACATGCCGGCGCGTCTCGCAGCCACGCATCTCGTTGTGGCGCGCGCCGGCGCCTCGACCATTGCTGAAGTCACCAGCGCCGGCCGCCCGGTGCTTCTGGTGCCCTACCGCCACGCCATGGACGACCATCAGACGGCGAACGCACGCGCCATCGAAGAAGCCGGTGGTGGATGGATGCTGTCGGAAGACGATTTCACACCGTCCACCCTCAAGGACCGTCTCCAGGCCTTTTTAGCGACGCCCGACCTGCTGACCAGGGCAGCCGCGGGAGCCCACAACGCGGGCCGGACGGACGCGGCGGACTCCCTCGCCGATGCGGCCGAGGCCCTCGCCGCGCAAGGGGAGGGCACGCCATGAGAGCCCTGCCGCTCACCATCGGCACCATCCATTTCTGCGGTATTGGCGGCATCGGCATGAGCGGCATCGCCGAGGTGCTGCACAATCTCGAATACTCCGTTCAAGGCAGCGATGTCGCCGAAAGTGCCAATGTCAAACGGCTGACCGACATGGGGATCCAGGTGCATATCGGCCAGCATGGCGACAATCTGGGTGACGCCAGCGTGATCGTCGTCTCATCTGCCATCAAGCCCGATAACCCGGAACTCGTGGAAGCCCGCCAACGGCTCATTCCCGTGGTGCGCCGGGCCGAAATGCTGGCCGAGCTGATGCGCCTCAAATGGGCCATCGCGGTGGGCGGCACCCATGGCAAGACCACCACCACATCGCTCATCGCCTCCATGCTGGATACCGCCGATTACGATCCCACCGTGATCAATGGCGGCATCATCAATGCCTATGGCACCAACGCGCGCCTCGGTGACGGCGACTGGATTGTGGTGGAGGCGGACGAATCCGACGGCACGTTCATCAAGCTGCCGGCGACCATCGCCGTGGTGACCAACATCGACCCGGAACATCTCGATTTCTATGGCTCGTTCGAAGCGCTGCGCCAGGCCTTTATCACCTTTGTGGAGAACATCCCGTTCTATGGTCTGGCGGTACTGTGTATCGATCACCCTGAGGTGCAGGCGCTGATTCCGCAGGTATCGGACCGCCGCATCGTCACCTACGGAATGAACCCGCAGGCCGATATCCGCGCCGAGAACCTCACCATGGATGCGTCCGGCGTGCAGTTCGATGTGGTCTTCAGCGGCCGATCCAGTATCGCCGGCACGCGTCTCGACGGGCTGACCCTACCCATGGCCGGTCAACATAATGCCCAAAACGCCCTGTCGGCCGTCGCCATCGCCCAGGAGATGGGTATTCCGGGCACCGTAATCCGGCAGGCGTTAGCCGGCTTCACCGGCGTCAAGCGGCGGTTCAGCGTCACCGGGTCGAGCCGCGGTATCACGGTGGTCGATGATTACGGCCATCATCCGGTCGAAATCGCCGCCGTTCTCGCCGCCGCGCGGGGCAGCAGCACCGGGCGCGTCATCGCCGTCGTCCAGCCCCATCGCTACACGCGGCTGCGCGATCTGTTTGAAGATTTCTGCACCTGCTTCAATGACGCCGACACGGTCATCGTCGCCGATGTCTATCCGGCCGGCGAGGAACCCATCGAGGGCACCGACCGCGACGCGCTGGTCGACGGGCTGCGGCCGGGGCGCGAGCTCGCTCTGCCTGCGACAGCGTGCCGCTGCG
>JABJKO010000235.1 GCA_018660305.1 Rhodospirillaceae bacterium | reverse complement strand
AAGGGCTTGCTGAACCCGCGCGCGGACTTGGTTTCTGGGAATTTTCTGAGTGCCTTCCTGCAACGGCAGGGCAACATTGTCGAAGACGGTCAGATGCGGCCAGACGGCATAGGACTGAAACACCATGCCCAGCGCCCGGTCCTGTGGGGCCACCCATGTGGCAGGCTGATTGGAAAAAACCGTGCGGTCGGCAATTTTGATGGTGCCGGAATCCGGCCTCTCGAGACCGGCAACCGAGCGCAGCAGCGTGGTCTTCCCGGATCCGCTGGCGCCGACGATGACAAAGAAATCACCTGGATCCACTTCAATATTCAAATCGCTCAAGGCGGCCACTTTGCCGTCAGTGACCGTAAATACTTTTTGGAGCTGACTGATCGAAATCAATTTTTTTGTATCCCTGAACCACGTAAATGCTCTATGCGGCAATAACTTGTTTCATAGCCTACTCATAAAGCCCCGACTGTCCAGTTTGATCCCGCTTCCATAACAATTAAACATATGAGCCGGGGTCCCCCTTTCGGCAGGCTTGCTATAAAAATGTGTGGCTGTCTGACATCAACCGCGCCGGTGGCGCGTGAGCATAAATGCCGTCGGGAATACTATGTCCCCCCCGCGCCGCCCTTCGGATGAAGAGGCGGCGCGGGGTATGGCAGTTAAACGCGATCAGCTCTTTTTCTTCTTGCGTTTTCTCGGTTTGCGGCATTTCTTGCCGGCTTTTGACGTTTTGTAATCGCAGGCCGTGACCTTGGTCCGGAACGCCTTGGCGGTCGCCTTGACGATATCTTTCGGCGTCGCATAGATACCTTTGACGATGGCCAGCACTTCGTCGCCATTCTTGGGCTGGATCTCGACAGAGGTCCGTTTGGCTTCTTCCAGGAAGGCCGGGTCCTTCATGGTCGCGGCAAAAGCCTTGCGCCATTCGGCGACCCGTTGGGCGGGCACTCCCGGTGGCAGCGCGATGGGCTGCGACATTGCCAGATGGGCGGTGGCGAATTTCAGAAGAGCCTTCTGCTTCTTTGATTTCGCCAGCTCCGATGACAGGCGGATGTGCGGCAGATCTGGATGCTTCCTGGCGCCGGTCTGGATAATGATCCGGATAAGCCCGGTGTCTATAAAGTGTTTCCTGGATGCCTTGATGGAAGCGAGCGACGTGCAGATGGCCTGTACTTCACCCTTCTCAAAGGCGAGCGCCGATCCGCCCGAGCCACGATAACCCGCGATGATCTTAAATCTGGTGCCGATCGAGGCATTCAGCGCCATGGGAATTTTGGCGCTCTGGGACCGGCGTCCGGTGGCACCGACTGTGACGATCTGGTCCATAACGTCTTCGATGGTCTTAAGAGGTCCCTTCGAATGGACGTGGCAGATCTGAACATTATCGTTCATGGCGCCGACCCAGTTGAATTTTAACATGTCGTAGCCATGCTTGCGCTTGGGTCGCAGCAGCGGGTCGGTCACCGGGCCGAGCGCGAAGGTGCCGAATTCGGTGCCGTCCTTCTTGGCGCGGCCATACAGCGTCTTCACCGCGCCGACGCCGCCAGCGCCCGGCAGGTTCTTGGACACCACCGCTTCGGGGGTGCCGGGCAAATGCTTGACCACATGGCGCGCGAACATGCGGCCATAGCGGTTGACGCCGCCGGCGACACCGCCACCGATCCAAAGCGTCAGTTTCTTTCCTTCGTAATATCCCTGCGCCGCGGCATGGTTCATGGCGCCCAACGCTAAGACACAGACCAGCGCTGCGGAGAGCAGAATTTTTCCCCTGCTTGCAAACATGAAATTTCTCCCTGTTATGGATCACGGAATTTCGTCTTCTACGTGACGTTAGGCGCAATTTTGCAGACTCGATGGCACCTTGTCCATGTCGGTTGGCTTGACGGAGTGTCACGTTGCCGTTGGTATAGGATCCGACAAACAGACGCCGGCTCTCTAATTGGCGCGCAGGGAAGGCCATAAGGCATGCTGGAAGCGGCGATTGACGCCCTTTTTATTCTGATGGACCCGTCCCGCCTGATTTTCCTGTTTGGCGGGGTCCTGATGGGGTTGTTTCTCGGTGTCGTGCCGGGGCTTGGCGGCATCGTCGGATTGGCGCTGCTGTTGCCCTTTACGTTCTCAATGGATCCCTTCGCCGCGTTTGCCATGCTGATCGGGATGCAGTCGGTCACCACCACCTCCGATACCATCCCGGCAGTTCTGTTTGGCGTGCCGGGCACGTCGGGATCGGCGGCGACCGTGCTGGATGGCCATCCGCTGGCGCGCCGGGGTGAGGCAGGACGCGCGTTTGGCGCTGCCTATTCGGCGTCGCTCATGGGCGGCATTCTGGGCGCCATGCTGCTGGCGGTCAGTATCCCAATTCTGCGTCCCATCATGCTCGAGCTTAAATCACCCGATCTGCTGGCAATCTCGGTTTTCGGACTGTCGATGGTCGCGGTGCTGTCAGGCAGCGCCCCGCTGCGTGGTCTGGTCGCCGCCTGTTTCGGGCTGATGATCTCGTTCGTCGGCACGGATCCGCAGACCGGTGAGTTCCGCTGGACCGGCGATCTGGATTACCTGATGGAAGGATTCCCGCTGGTGCCCATCTCGCTTGGCGTCTTCGCGTTGCCGGAACTTGCCGACATGGCGATCGAGCGGCGCGCGGTTGCTGGCGAAGGCGGCACCTCGACGCGCGAGGGCCAGTGGCGTGGCGTGCGCGATACGTTGCGAAACTGGTGGCTGGTGATGCGGGTGGCCTGGATCGGTGCCGGGCTTGGCGCTATCCCGGGTATCGGCGCGCCCATCGTCGACTGGGTCGCTTATGGCCACGGCGCCAAATCGGTCAAGGGCGGGTCGGAGACCTTCGGTACCGGCGACATCCGCGGCGTGATTGCATCGGAAGGCGCCAACAATGCCAAGGAAGGTGGCTCGCTTGTGCCGACCATCGCCTTTGGCGTGCCGGGCTCGGCGTCCATGGCATTGTTGCTTGGCGCGTTCCTGATCCACGGTCTGGCCCCCGGGCCGGACATGCTGACCAAGCATCTCGATGTCACCTATACAATGGTGTGGTCGGTGGCGCTGGCCAATATCCTGGGCGCCGGGATCTGCTTCCTGTTTTCCGACCAACTCGCCAAGATCGCCACCATCCGGTACTCGGTTCTGTTACCGCTGGTGCTGCTGATCGTGTTTGTCGGGGCGTTCCAGTCGCATCGCAACTGGGGTGATCTTTATTCTCTGATGTTCTTCGGCACGCTGGGCTGGAGCATGAAGCGCATGCGGTGGCCGCGCCCACCACTGGTCCTCGGGCTGGTGCTCGGCGATATCGTCGAGCGCTATCTGTTCGTCTCGCTCGATCTGTATGGGACAGACTGGCTGTTTCGTCCGGTGGTGATCATCGTGCTTGGCATGGCGGCGTGGGGACTGGTGTACCCGCTGTGGAAGGAGTTGCGCCGGGCGTCATCGGGCGGCGGGCTGTTCAGGATTCATGCGCCGAAACTGGATATCCAGACGGTGTTTTACCTCTTCGCGCTTGGCGGCATTGCCTGGATGATCAGCGAGACCGCGACCTGGGAGCCGGATTCGACCATTGCGCCGCTGACGGTGGCCTGGTTCGGGATCGGCGCCGTCACCATCAGCCTTGTGAACTATACCTTCCGGAGCCAGATCAAGCTGGCCAGCGAAGGCCAGCAGATGGATTCCCGCGCCGATGCCACGCAACCGGTGGGCCAGATGCTGCGCCGGGCCGCCATTTTCTTCGCCTGGCTGTTCGGGCTGCTCGGGGCCGTCGCCCTGATCGGCATGCTGCCGGCTGCTGTCGTTTTCATCATCGCTTATATGCGCACGGAAGCCCGCGAACGATGGCTCGTGGTGTTATGCGCCACGGTGGGATTCGTCCTGTTCGCCTACATCGTGTTCGACCAGCTGCTGGCCCTGCCATGGCCACCCAACGTGCTGGGTGATGCGTTTCCCATCCTTGGCGATTATATCCCGTCGCTCAGCCGGTAAGGGGGTATCACCCCATCTGGGTTTTGAGATCGGCGATATAATCGGCGAAGGCGTCTTCCATGGAAAATTGCGGCTCCCAACCGAGCATGTCCTTGGCGCGGGTGATATCCAGCGCCAATGCGCGATTTAAAGGCGGCGTGCCCGGGACGATCTCCACTTTGAGATTGGGCAGCTGCGCCCTGACCGCGGCGACCAGTTCATCGAACGAGGTGACGAAGGGATAGGCAATGTTGAAGACATTTTCCGTCTGGGCGCCGGCGGTGGCGCACATATCGATGGCCCGGCCGCAATCCTTGGCATAGAGATAGACGAAATCCATGGTCTGCTCTTCGGGGATCCTGGCCGTCTCGCCTTTGATTCCAGCCATCACCAGATCCTGCACCTTCTGGCCGCCGCCGGAGCCGCCCCAGAAATGCCCGACGCCAAACACGTTACCGAGCCTGAGCATGAACAGATCGTAGCCGGCATCGGCGGCATAGGCCTCCAGGATCATCTCCTGTGACACCTTGGAGTTGCTGTAGGCGGTGCCCTGGCCCAGCATGTTGTCTTCTTTGACCGGGCCCTCGGTGATCTTGCGCCAGTCATAGGCGCCGAACGTACTGATATGGACGATGCGCTTAATGCCGGTCAGCCGCGCCGCATCGGCCACCGCCTGGGTGCCGCCCACATTGAGGGCATAGCCGAAATGGATGGGATCGCCGACCCGCTTGCCGATGACCGACGCCGTGGTGACGATGGTGTCGACTTTGTGTTCGTTGATGGTGGAAATCAGACCCGGCAGGGAGCGCACGTCCTCGTTGGTATAGACATAATCGGCATTGCCCAGCTTGGCGCGGATGAAATCCTCGCGCGGCATGGGGTCGATGAAAACGACTTTTTCGCCGCGCCTTACGGCTTCCTGGGCAAACGACGTGCCGACAAGCCCGGCACCGGTGATCAATGTGGTCATAATTTCCTCCCTGAGGTGTCTTCGTTCGCGGACTCGGTTGCTGCGGCCGTCTTTTTTGCCTGCGACTCACTGCGCAACAGATAGATGCTGCTGCCGATAATGACGGCTGCGCCGGCAAAACTCCAGAGCCCCGGCACCTCGGCGAACCAGATGATTCCGAGAATAAAGGAATAGACGATCCGCAAATAATCGAACGGCATGACATAGCTGGTTTCGCCCAGCCCGATGCCGTGGCTGAATATTCCCTGTCCGACGATGCCGAGGGTGCCGGTCAGGATCAACAGGGCCAGCTCGGTCCAGGTGGGAGTCTGCCAGGTGAACATGGCGGGGATGAGGGCGAACAGCGTGGTGAACACGGCAAAATAAAACATGATGGTGACGGTTTGCTCGGTGCGTGACAGCAGCTTGACCGTCAGCACCACCAGCGTGCCAAAGAAAGCACCGCCCAATGCCGACAGCGCCCACGGATCGAACCCGTCGCTGAACGGTTTGGTGATCATCAGGATGCCGCCGAATCCCACCAGGGTCACGATGCTGCGCTTTAGCCCGACGATTTCGCCGAGGAAAAACGCGGCGATCACAATCATCAGAAGCGGCCGCGAAAACTGGATGGTGACCGTGTCCGCCAGGGAAATATGGATGAGGGCAAAAAAGAAGCACAGATTGCCCATGAAGCCGACAAACCCGCGCGCCGCGTGCAGGTGTATCTTTTCCGTCCGGACGATCTTGAAACCCATGCGCCACACCAGCGGCAGGATGACAATCAGCCCCGCGAGAAACCGCACGAAAAGGACTTCAAAAGGCGGCAGTGTCTGGCCCAGCTGCTTGACCAGCGACGCCATGACAATCAGCAGAAACCCGCCGAAGGCGACGAGGCACGCGCCGCGAATATTAGCCGGGATCCTGCCCCAGGCGGCTTTCAGGTTAGCGGACGAGACGGGGAATTCCGACATGAGGCGGTGGGGCCAATTTTGGGAAGACGAGGCGGGATTGAACGTCTGTATTTGCTCCTGTGGGTCCGTGCTTGTCAAATAGTGGCGTTCTTGCTCCTTCCGCCGTGGAAAGCCTACGATGCCGTCCCCGGGGAGGGATTAGCATGGCAGCCAGCGATACAAATCCACAATCCATCAGCGACCGCGTCGCTGCGTTTATCACTGATTTGAATCTTGCGGATGCGCCCCCGGAAATAACCGGCGTTGCCGAGACAGCATTTGTCGACACGGTGGGGGTCATGCTGGCGGGCAGTTGTGAGCCGGCCGCCCAATTGGTGTGCGAGATGATCGACGCCGAGGGCGCCGCACCGGCTGTATCGATTGTCGGCCGTGCGCTCAGGACGTCGCCGCAAAACGCGGCACTGGCCAACGGTACCGCCACCCAGGCGCTGGATTTTGACCTGTCCTTCATGAGCGGCCAGTCGGCGGCGGCGATTATCCCCGCCCTGTTGCCATTGGCCGAGCACCTCGATGCGACGGCGGAGGATGTGATCGCCGCCTATATCGTCGGTTGCGAAGTGTGCGCGCGGGTGGTGCGGTCTTTCCCGACCCTGTCCAGCGAGGGCGGCTGGCACGGTGCCGGCATCGTCGGCGGCATCGCTTCGGCGGCGGCCTGCGCGCGGCTGACACGGGCGCCCGCCGAGACGATCCCCGCGATCATCAGCATCGCCGCGTCCACGGCGTCGGGTCTGGGAGAGAATTACGGCACCATGGTCAAGCCGCTCCATGTGGGACATGCGGCGCGCAACGGCCTGATGGCGGTGTCCCTGGGGACAAAGGGATTCTCGGCGAACGCGTCGTCCATCGAGGGAAAAAGAGGCTTCCTGGCGTCTTACGGGCGGGGGTTCGACTGGGAGGTGTCGCCGTTCGACGATCTCGGGGAGCGATACGATCTTCTCGATCCGGCCTATAAGATCAAACCATTTTCCTGCGGCGGCTTGCTTCATAGCTCCATCGAGGCCGCGCTTCATCTGCGCGATGCGGCGCAGCCACGTCTCGAACGCATTGAGCGGATCACGGTCGGGGCGACCAAACACGCGGCCGGGCGGGTGATCGACCAGTATCCCTGGTCGGAGGACAGTTCGCGTTTCAGCCTCAGATATCTGATCCCCTATGCGCTGATCCGGGGTGCGCCGACACTCGCCACTTTTACCGAGGAGGCCATGGACGACGACGAAGTCCGGGCGCTCGCCGATTGCGTATCGGCCTATGTGGATGATGAATTTCCCGACACCAGCGCATCGGGACACAGCCCGGGCCGGCTCACCCTCTATTTCGAGGATGGCGACAAGCTGGAAGAAGTTGTCTATCACGCCAGCGGGTCCAAGGAAGCGCCCATGAGCGAAGAGACAATCAAGGCAAAGTTCGATGATTGCGCGTCGCAGGCGGTGGATGATGTCACCGCGTCGCAGATCTATAATTACCTGCGAAATCTTCGCGACCATAAAAGTCTCAAAGATCTTTGGCCCCTGCTCAGTCCGCAATAGGAGGGCAAAATGTCCCGCGTGACCGCGTGCCGCCGCGAAGACCTTCCCGAGTTCGAGGAGATCTTCGCCGGTCTGGAAAAGGCCATCGGCTTCATCCCCGGCGGGTTGCTGGTGATGGGGCGGAACCCGGCGATGCTCGGCGCCTGGCTGCCGTTGGTGCGGGCGGTTTATCACGCCGAAAGCAAAGTGCCGGCGGCCCTGAAACGCCTGGTTGCCCATACCATCAGCCGGGAAGCGGGATGTGCCTATTCCATGGCCCATACGGCTCATGCCGCCGCCGATCACGGTGTTCCCATTGAAAAAATAATGGCGGTGTTCGAGTGCGCCACCGATCCGCAATTTACCGGGGCCGAGCGGGCCGCCCTTTCCGTCGCCCGTGCCGCCGGTTCGGTGCCCAACGGGGTGGACGATGATCTGTTCGACACGCTGGGCGCGCATTATTCCGACGATCAGGTCTTCGAGATTATCGCCGTCATCTCCCTGTTCGGCTTTCTCAACCGCTGGCAGGCAACGCTGGCGCTGACGCTGGAAGAAGAGCCGCGTCAATTCGCCGAAAAACACCTTACCGAAATCGGCTGGACCATCGGGCGGCACGGCTGACCGCCATTGCGCCCGGTCCTGTCCACCCGTACCGTTATGAAAACCATAACGGGGAGACGGTCGATGCCGGAAGATATTGTAAGGGACGGGCTGACGCCCGGTGACGCGGTGGTGGTCACTGGCGGCGCGCAGGGGCTGGGACGCGGCATCGCGCTGCGGCTGGCACAGGACGGGGCCAAGGTGGCGATCTGGGATGTGAAGCCCGACGGCGGCGAAGAAACCGCTGCGCTCTGCCGTGAAGCGGGCGCGGCCGATGTACGGTTTGATGTGGTCGATGTGGGTGACGAAGCCTCGGTCGCCGCCGGAGCGGAGGCGGTGATCGCCGCCTGGGGTGCGCCCTATGGGCTGGTCAATAATGCCGGCATATTTTCACGCGACACGGTGCTCGAAATAAGCCTGGAAGAATGGGACCGCATGTTGCGGGTGAATGTGACCGGTTGTTTCATCTGCGCCCGGGCGCTTGGCCCGGCGATGATAGAGGCGGGCCGCGGCGCCATCGTGAATTTTTCCTCGGGCCGGGCGCTCAGCGGCGCGGCGCGGGCGGTCTCCTACGGGACCACAAAGGGCGGTGTTCTGGCCTTCACCAAGGGGCTGGCCATGGAATGGGCAAGTCACGGCATCCGCGTCAATGCCGTCATGCCCGGCGTTGCCGAAACCGCAATGCCGTTGGAGAACACAAATGTCGAAGAGTTGCGTTCCCGTGGCAGCCGAATTCCGCTGGGCCGCATCGCCCAGCCCGAAGACCTTGCCGCCGCGGTGTCTTTTTTGCTGGGCCGCGATTCCGCCTATATGACCGGCCAGGCGCTTGGCGTGAATGGCGGCGCGTTGACTGTGCCATAAATCAAAATCAGGGAGATGAAATGATGGCTGAAGAAGGAAAACTTGCGGGACAGGTGGCGCTGGTCACTGGCGGCGGCGGGGCCATAGGCGGCGCGATCTGCCGGCTCTATGCAAGTGAAGGGGCAAAAGTGCTGGTCGCTGACCTGCGGTCCGAGGAAGCGGCTGCAATCGCGGATGAAATCGGCGATGCCGCACAGCCGTTTGCGCTCGACGTTGCCGATCCGGCACAAGGCAGTGCCGCCGTCGCGGCCGCTGTGGAAGCCTTTGGAGGGCTACATATTCTGGTCAACGTGGCGGCGGCGATGACGCCGGATGCGCCGGTGGAAACGCTGGCGTTGGAGGACTGGAACCAGGCCTTCGCGGTCAATCTCACCGGACCGTTTCTCATGTCCAAATTCGCCGTGCCGGAAATTCGCAAGGCCGGTGGCGGCGCCATTGTGAATATCGCCTCTCAGCTCGGGCAGATCGGCGTCCCCAACCGGTCCGCCTATTGTACCACCAAGGCGGCGATCATCCATCTCACCACCATTCTGGCGTCGGAAGTTGCCAGGGATAACATCCGGGTCAATTCCATTTCCCCCGGCGTTATCCAGACACCCCGGACCCTCAGGCGATTTGATAAGATCGAGGATTTTCAGGCGTCGCGCGGGCCGCTGCATATGCTGGGCCGGGTCGGGCAGCCGGAAGAAGTGGCCAAGGCGGCGCTATTCCTGGCGTCGGACGATGCGTCCTTCACGACAGCCACCGATATTCTGGTGGATGGTGGCTATATCTATCTCAAGCGGCAGCCTGAGTGATGAGCAGGAGTGACCACTACCATGGCCGAGCGGGGAGAGAGGGGCGCGGGCTGGGCCCGGCGTCACATGCTGCAGCTAAGTGGCGCCGCTGCTCTGATGCCTTGGCAGGCGACGGGGGCTGTTAGAAAGATGTCGACCCGGCCCATCCCGTCGAGCGGCGAGCCATTGCCCATGGTGGGGGTGGGGACCTACCGGACCTTCGATGTGGGCTCCAGCGGACCCTTACGGGCTTCGGTGAAAGAGGTGTTGCGGCGATTGTTCGAAGCCGGCGGGTCGATGATTGATTCGTCTCCCATGTATGGCACGGCTGAAGCCGTCACCGGTGACATGCTGGCCGAGCTCGGCATGCGTGATAAGGCGTTTATCGCGACCAAGGTCTGGACCGAAGGCCGCCGTCAGGGTGCTGCCCAGATGCGGGCATCGATGGAGAAGTTACGCACCGACAAGATCGATCTCATGCAGGTTCATAATCTGGTCGATTGGCGTACCCAGTTCAATACAATGCGGGGCTGGCAGGATGACGGTAAATTCCGCTATCTGGGGATCACCCATTATACGCCGGGCGCCTTTGGCCGGCTGATGGAGGTAATGGCGCGCGAAAAGCTGGATTTTCTGCAGATCCCCTATTCGATCATCGTGCGGGAGGCCGAAGACCGCATTCTGTCCTTCGCCGCCGACAAGGGCGTCGGCGTGATCGTCAACCGGCCCTTCGAAGGCGGGGGTCTGTTCGGCAAGGTACGGGGGCGGGACCTTCCCGCCTGGGCCGCCGAATTCGATTGCGGCAGCTGGGCGCAGTTTTTTCTCAAATATCTGCTCGGTCACCCGGCAGTTACCTGTGTGATCCCGGGAACCGGGAAAATTGACCATCTGGTGGACAATGTGGGGGCAGCATATGGCCGCCTGCCCGACGGGGCGACCCGCGCCCGGATGGCCGCACTGGTGGACGGCCTCTGAAGACGATAGATGAAGAAGGGGAGACTCAGATTGCCCGATTCACCATTCCCCACAATAATAACCAGGCAATCATGCGGCGCGGTGGGCCACGAGGCCGCCACCATTTGGTATTTGGGGAAGCAGCTTTCTAGGATTGGTATGACATGGCAGGTGTAAAACGCTCGAACGGTCATCGGCTCGAAGGCATATTGCCCATCGCGCAACCGCCCATGCCGGGGCCGCACCCAACCGAGGACGATGTCGGTTTCGATCTCGAAATGGCGCTGGCCGCGGTCCGGCCGCTGCGCTCTACCGTGCCGGCCGATTGTCATTCCGCCGCGACGCTCGGTACCGAGCGCGAAGGCAGCGCTGTTCTGATAGATAAATCCGGTTTGTTGCTCACCATCGGCTATCTGATCGTCGAGGCCACCGACGTGGTGATCGGCGGGCCCGACGGCAAACCCATGGCAGCGCAGGCGGTGGGTTACGATCATGAAACCGGCTTTGGTCTGGTGCGGACGGTCGAGCCCTTCGATCTGGAGCCTCTTGCCATCGCGCCGACCCTTGATCGCATAGAGCAGGACACGCCAATTGTGGTGGCGTCCCATGGCGGTGCGGAACAGTCCCTGCTCGGTCATGTTGCGGAACGCCGGCTCTTCGCCGGCTCCTGGGAATACATGCTCGATTCCGCGATCTTTACCTATCCGCTGCATCCCCATTGGAGCGGTGGCGCGCTCATCGACCAGACCGATGGAACGCTGGTCGGCATCGGATCCCTGTTCGTCCAGGGCGTCGGCGGCAGCGGTGGCGAGGAACAGGGGAATATGTTCGTGCCCATCGATTTGCTGGCGCCGATTTATGACGATCTGGTCCAGATGGGACGATCAAGTAAGGCGCCCCGCCCCTGGCTGGGCATGCACACGACCGAGGCGTTAGGCAGTCTCGTGGTCGCCGGCGTGTTCGATGAAGGCCCGGCGGATTCAGCCGGCATCCGGCCCGGTGACCTGATCGAAAAAATCGAGGACGGGGACGTCACCACGCTGGAAGCCTTGTACCGGCGTATGTGGAGCGTTGGAGACGCCGGGGCCGATGTGAAACTGAGTGTCGTGCGGGGCTCCCGGGGGCTGGATGTCTTCGTCCGGTCGGCCGACCGCCGCGATTTCTACAAATTGCCCCGCCGGCATTAGAGTCCGGACATACTAATTCAGCGCTGAGCGCGCGGGCTAATTCAGCGCTGGGTGCGCGGGCTAATTCAGCGCTGGGTGCGCGGGCTTTTGTCGCGGTGCAGCTTTTCGATCCTGGCATGGGCGACGGCGATGGCGATACGAACATTCTCGTCATCCTGAGGAAGCGCGGCCAGTGTCTGGCGGAACGCCATCCAGTCTTCCAGCGTCCCGGTGGCGAGATCGGGCTCGCCCTCGATGACCACGCGTTTCTGCGTGTTGTTGTCCCCGTGCCCTGGTGCAGTCGTGTTCGTCATGATTCGCACCTGTTTGACCGTCCGGTCAGAGACTTCCGGGCAACCGATTCCCTGCGCAGCAATCGACGCCAGGCAAAGACATGCAAGAACCATGCCAAATTAGGTGAATTGTTATATTTCAAAGCCTTAGGAGGCCGGTCGGGAGCCGGTGGCGCTCAGGTGTAAAGCAGGCCGACACCTGAAAGGGCCGATCGGGGACTAACTTGCCCCAAACTTTTCCAAGCTTGCCCCTAACTTTCCCCTAGCTTGCCCCTAATTTTTCAGTGGCTGCTCGCCGACGAACCATTCGCTGCGTACATCCTCATCGGTTTCCGCGGCAAGATGTCGTGCTTGCAGCGCCGTGAATTCATCGGGAGACAGAAGCCGCCATAAGGCCCAGATGGCCATCGCCCGCACCAGCGGCGACGGGTCCTGGAGCAAATTTTTGGCGCTCCTGGCGAGGGCGGGCTCATTGCTGTTGCCCATGGCGATCAGAACGTTGCGGACGAACCGGTCCCGTCCCAGACGTTTGACCGGCGAGCCGGAAAATACCGATCGGAATGCTGTGTCGTCGAGCGCGGCCAGATCGGCGAGCCGGGGCCAGGTGAGTTCGAGCCGCGGGTTGAGATCGGGATGCGCGCCGGGCTTGGCGAATTTGTTCCACGGGCACACCGCCAGACAATCGTCGCAGCCATAGATCCGGTTGCCCATGGCAGCCCTGAATTCCACTGCGATGTGGCCTTTATGTTCGATGGTCAGATAGGAAATACAGCGCCGCGCCTCGAGCTTATAGGGTGCGGGGAAGGCGTTGGTCGGACACACGGAAAGGCAACGGGAACAGCCGCCGCAATGGTCGGTCTCCGAATTGTCCGGATCGAGCGCCAGCGTCGTATAAATTTCCCCCAGAAACAGCCAGGAGCCCCAGTCCCGCGACACCAGATTGGTGTGTTTGCCCTGCCAGCCCAGCCCAGCCATCTGGGCCAGCGGTTTCTCCATGACCGGCGCGGTATCGACGAACAGCTTGACCTCGCTATGGAAATCATCGGCGATGTAACGGGCCAATAGCCGTAGCTTCTTCTTCAGCACATGGTGATAGTCGCGGCCCTGCGCATAAACCGATATGGCTCCCCGTTCCGGCCGGTTGAGAATTTCCAGCGGATCGCGATCGGGGCCGTAATTGATGCCGACCGCGATGACGCTTCTGGCGTCCTGCCAGAGAGATGTGGGCGACGCCCTCTGGGTCTCCCGGTCGGCCATCCATCCCATATCGCCGTGAAAGCCCTGGGCCAGAAAATCGGATAGCCCATCGCGTGCCCGGTCGCCCAGCTCGGCGCGGGCAAACCCGACCGCATCGAAACCGAGGGAAAGCGCCCGGTCGCGAATGGCCGATGTCGCATTTGTGTCGGGACGGGTGGCGCTCACCCGCGTCCGCGATAGGGTGCGACGCCCTGGTCGGGTATCCACAGGCCGTCGGGCGGCGGGCCGCTTTGGTAAAAGACGTCGATGGGCATGCCGCCGCGCGGATACCAGTAGCCGCCCATCCGCAGCCAGGATGGTTCCAGCAGATCCTCGAGCCGTTTGGCGATGGCGATGGTGCAGTCTTCGTGGAAATGGCCGTGATTGCGAAACGAGCCAAGATAAAACTTGAGCGACTTGCTCTCCACCAGCCATGCACCGGGGGCGTAATCGATTACCAGATGACCAAAATCGGGCTGTCCGGTAACCGGGCACAGGGCGGTAAATTCGGGACAGGTGAAGCGCGCGAGATAGGCCGTTCCCACATGCGGGTTGGCGACTCTCTCAAGGACCGCGTCGTCCGGCGAGTCCGGCAGCGCTGCCGGTTGGCCTAATTGCGTCAGTGTTTCCTCGGTCACAATGGTTGTCCCATGTTGTGGTGTCACGCCGGGCCTTCCGCCTGTTCCGCGTCGAAGTTTGCCGCGAAAGCATCTAGCGTCCCGGTTTCGATGGCCTGACGAAGCGCTGCCATCAAATTCTGATAATAGTGCAGGTTATGGGTCGTCAAAAGCATTCCGGCCAGCATTTCGCCGGCCTTTACCAGATGATGCACATAGGCCCGGCTGTAATGGGCGCAGCAATTGCAGGGACAGGTCTCATCCAGCGGTGCCGGGTCGTCGGCGTGACGGGCATTGCGCAAATTGAGTGTGCCGCCTTTGACAAAGGCCTGCGAGGTCCGGCCCGAGCGGGTCGGGATGACGCAATCGAACATGTCGATGCCCCGCTGAACCGCGCCGATGATGTCGCCCGGCTTGCCCACCCCCATCAGATAATGGGGGCGGTCGGTGGGCAGGGAGGGGACCGTCGCCTCCAGCACGGAAAACGTCGTTTCCTGTCCTTCGCCGATGGCGAGGCCGCCCACCGCGTAGCCGTCGAAACCGATGTCGATCAGCGCTTCCGCCGATTGCCGGCGCAGGGTTGGAAAGACGCTGCCCTGGACGATGCCGAACAGCCCGTAACCGGGTCTGGGTATGAACGCCTCCTTGCAGCGGGCCGCCCAGCGCATGGACAGTTCCATGGAGGCCTTTGCCTCGTCTTCCGTGACCGGCCAGGCGGTGCATTCGTCCAGCACCATGGTGATGTTGCTGCCCAGCAGGTGCTGGATCTCGATGGCGCGCTCCGGCGTCAAAGCGATTTTCGCGCCATCGATATGGGAGCTGAAGACAACACCGTCCTCATCGATGGTCCGGCGTTTCGACAGGGAGAACACCTGATAACCACCGGAATCGGTGAGTATGGGGTGGGGCCAGTTCATGAATTTATGGAGCCCGCCGAGCGCCGCGATACGCTCCGCGCCGGGGCGCAGCATCAAATGATAGGTATTGCCGAGGATGATTTCGGCACCGGTTTCGGCGACGCCCTCAGGTGTCATGGCCTTGACGGTGGCGGCGGTGCCCACCGGCATGAAGGCCGGCGTGTTGATGTCGCCATGGGCGGTGTGCAGCCGCCCCCGCCGCGCGGCGCCGTCGGTCCCCAGCAGGTCGAACGTGAGGCCGGTATCGGTCACAGCTGATCCTCGCGGTGCAGCAGGCAGGAATCGCCATAGGAATAGAACCGGTAACCGGTTTCAATGGCGTGGGCATAGGCGTCTTTCATGCGCTCCAATCCGGAAAAGGCCGAGACCAGCATAAAGAGCGTCGAGCGCGGCAGATGAAAATTCGTCAGCAGCAGATCCACCGAACGGAACCGGTAGCCCGGCGTTATGAAAATGTCCGTGCTGTCGTCGAAGGGCCGAATGGTGCCGTCTGTATCGGCGGCTGATTCCAGGAGCCTCAGGACCGTTGTCCCGGTGGCGATGACCCGCCCGCCCCGTGCCCGCGCCTCGTTGATGCGGCCCGCGACTTCGGGCGTTATCAGGCCGCGCTCGGCATGCATTTTGTGATCGGCCACCCTCTCAGCTTTAACCGGCAGAAAGGTGCCGGCGCCCACATGAAGGGTCAGCTTGGCAATGGCAACGCCCTTGCCATCGATTTGGCTGAGCAGTTCATCGGTATAGTGCAGCCCGGCGGTGGGCGCGGCGACGGCGCCGGCATGGGCGGCATAGACGGTCTGGTAATTGTCCTGGTCCGCCGCGCTGCCTTCCCGGGGCCGGTCGATATAGGGCGGCAGCGGCATGATCCCATAGCGATCCAGCCCGTCAGGGGTCGCCTGGCCGGAAAAGCGCAGCGTCACCTCGCCGCCCTCTCCCTTTTCCAGCACTTCGGCCTGAAAATCATCGGCAAAGAAAATGGTGTCGCCCACATGCAGGCGCCGGGCCGGCCGCGCGAAGACGCGCCATAGATCGTCGTTCTCGCGCATGTGAAGGGTGATTTCGATGCTCGCCTCGCCGCGCTTTCCCCGCAGCCGGGCCGGGATCACTTTTGTGTCGTTGAGCACCAGAATATCGCCGGCCCGCAACCGGGAGGGCAGGTCGCGCACGTGCCGGTCTTCGAGAGATCGCCCGACCTCAAGCAGGCGGCTTGAATCGCGCGGTGTTGCCGGCTGCTGGGCAATTGCGTCTCGCGGCAGATCGAAATCGAAAGCGTCGGTTTTCATCCTGCGGTTCACTACCACTTTGGCCGGTCCGGGCAAAGCATGCGGTGGCGGTGTTCCATATCCTGAACTGTGATATGGAGTGGGCTCATCTCTCCGGCGGATTCCGTATGTCTCTGCGAAATAGTTGGCTCGCCACGCGCTTCGATGCCGTGCCTCCCAATGCCAAGGGGTTGGCCAACATGCTTGCCTCGGCGACAACGATTTCCGGCGTGAACGGCCTTGTCGTGCATCTGTCCCACAGCGTGCATGTTTTTGAAATCGCCTTCTTTCGCCAGCTTTTTGGCGTCATTTTCATGTCGGCGTTGTTTCTCCGGGGCGGGTTGCGGCCCCTGATAACCCGCCGGTTCGGGCTTCATGTGCTGCGGTCGGTGCTCAATGTGGTGGCCATGCTCGGGTTTTTCTACGGACTGACCCTTGAGCCGCTGGCCAAGGTGGTCTCGCTCAGCCTCAGCGCACCGCTCTTTGCCACCGTCGGTGCGGTGCTGTTCCTGCGGGAAAAGATGACCCCCCATCGATGGGTAGCCCTTCTCGTGGGTTTTGCCGGCGGGTTGATCATTTTGCGGCCGGGAATACAGGTGGTCTCAATTGGCGCGATTATGGTGGTCCTGTCCAACGCCTTCTGGGCCGTCGCGCTGGTGGTGATCAAAGTTCTGTCGCGCACCGAATCGTCGGTGACCATCGCGCTCTATGCCACAATCCTTCAAACCCCCGTCGCGCTGATATTCGCCTTGTTCTTTTGGCAGACTCCGACGTTCGAACAGCTCGTCTGGATGGCGGCGATCGGGATCGGTGGGACGGTGGCGCAGATCTGTCTTGGAGAGGCGTTTCGTCATGCCGATGCGACACTGGTCCTGCCCATCGATTTCACAAAACTCTTCTGGGCCAGCCTGATCGGCTATTTTTTCTTCGATCAAGTCCCCGAGATCTGGATCTGGGTCGGTGGCGCGGTGGTTTTCGCGGCCGTGTTCTATAACACCTATGAGGATCGCGGCGCGGCGCCATAACGGTGAAGATTGGCCCCTTCCCGGCGCAGCCAGTCGCGGCCCATATCCGCCTGATCCGTGATCTGGTAGACGATGGCCCAGAAGCGCGGCGAATGGTTCATTTCCGCGAGGTGCGCCACCTCATGGGCCACCAGATAATCCAGCACATAATCCGGCGCCATGATGACCCGCCATGAAAAGCTCAGATCGCCGTCCGGCGAGCAGCTTCCCCATCGGCTT